>JAYUGD010001017.1:0-3330 GCA_043767785.1 Zavarzinella sp.
GCCGTCAGCCCCTTGAGCACGGCACGGCGGGAGACATTAACTTCGCGGGTCATCACTTCTCTCCGGCGGATGGTTCGGCTTTGAATTTGGACGGCGTAAAATCCCGGCACCGCTGCGTGCGGAACTGCGGGCTGGTCGCCACCAGTTCGAACAGTGTGGACATTTTATCGTCACTCGCGGCGAGGTCGGCCTGCATCTTTTCCAACAGCGGCTGATCGGGCAATTGCAGCGAGCGGCCGAGGGCGTAGCCGAGGAACTTCTGGCACATTGTCTTCGTGAAGTCTTGCTTGCGGCTCGCGGCGAGGTAGTCCCCGAACTCCGGCACGCCGCGGGCTTCCTTGCCGGTCGGCAACGACACGACGTTGTCGATCTTGCGGCCCGCCAAGTCTTTCGCCCGGCCGCGGCCGATGGGGTCGAAGCCTTCCATCGCCAAGCCGACGGGGTCGAACCGGCGGTGACACGTGGCGCACTTCATGTCATCGACGTGCAGTTTCAGCAGTTCGCGGATGGTCTTGCCGTTGGTGTCGGTCTCCTTGGCGGGCAGCACGGCCACGTCCGGCGGCGGCGGGGGGATGTGTTCGCCCAGGAGTTTGTGGACCACCCAGAAGCCGCGCTTGACCGGGCTGGTGCGCTGCGGCTGCGAGTTCTTCGTCAGGAACACGGCCATGCCCAAGACGCCGCCGCGGCCCTGTTGGTGCAGGCCGGTGACGAGTTCCCAGTCTTCGCCCGCGCCGCGGAACGGCAGGCCGTAATGCTGGGCGAGTTTCTTGTTCACGACCGTCGCGTCCCCGTTAAGCAGTTCGGTGATCGGGCGGTCGCGCTGGATCAGCTCGGTGATGAGCCGGGTCGGCTCCTCGAACATCGACTGTTTCAAGGCGTCGTCGAAGGCGGGGAACGCCTGCCGATTTACCGACTCTTGCGTTAGGAAGTCGCCGTAGCCGAGCCACTGGCCGAAGAACTCTTGGGCGAATCGGCTCACCTTCGGGTCTTTCAACATCCGGCGCACCTGCCCGCGGAGGGCGGCCTCGTCCCGTAGTTTGCCAGCCTTCGCCAAGACAAGCAACTCCGCGTCGGGCGGGCCGGACCAGATGAAGTAACTGAGCCGGGATGCCAAGTCGAGGTCCGGTAGCGGGGCGACCGAATCGCCCGGCGGGGCCGCCGCGAAGTGCATGCAGAAGTGCGGCGACACCAGCACGCGGACGACGGACGCCCGCACGGCCGCCTCGACGCCGTGTTCCTTATTGTGGCAGACTTCCGTGTAGAACTTCTCAATCTTTTGCCGTTCCGCGTCGCTCAACGGCCGGCGATACGCCTTCTCAGCGAACGCCAAAACATCTTTGAGGTAGGCCGGCTCCGCGCGGGTCAGCGTCTCGGCCCGGCGGCGCAGGCCGGCGCGGACGTCCTCGAAGAAGACGCTGATCGGGTGCTTGGCCAACTCGTCGCCCGTCGCCTTGACGTTGGACCGCTTGAGGTAAACAGCTTGGAACCGAGTTAGCGTCTCGTCGGTGACGAGGGCCGGGTCTTCTTCCTTGAAGGAATCGAAATCCGGGTGCTTGAGGAAGTTTCGCTCGGACCGCTCGAAGAACACGAAGCCGCGCAGCATCTTCTCCCAGATGCCGGTGGCGAAGTACAGTTCGTCCCACAGCCGGTCGAGTTCCTTCACGTCCGCGTCGCTCAACACCGACTTGCACAGCGGCCGGTCGTCTCGGAAGAAGCCTTCGATGAGGTGGAAGCCGGCCGACAGCCCGCGCGTCGCATCGACGTAGAAGAACCGATTCGGGAAAACTTTGCAGTACGCGGCCGCGGACGCCTGCCACCCGTCCGCATTGGCGGCGGCCGCCTCGACGAACGGGGCAACTAACTCGGCGGTGGGCTTGTCATCTTCCTTCCCCTTCTTCCCAGTCGCCGCCCGCTTCATGGTGAGCGCTGTTTGGTCGAACGTGTCCCGTTCCCCGGCCGTGCGCCGGCGTCGGGCGAGGTGGTCAACCGGGCCGTTGCCGGCGCCGGCAACGATGGCTTCCGTTTCCGGCGGGCACAGTTTTCGGCTCAGTCGTTGAATGTCCGCGGCCAACGCCTTCACGGCGGCCGACCGTTTCGCGGTGACGACTGGGGACACCGCGTCTTCAGGCCCCGGCAGGGCGTTCCACCGCTGCCGCACCCATTGGAGGAGGAACTTGTCCGGCGTGTCGCCTTGCAGGGTGTCCCACAACGGGCGCAGGTATTTCGGGCTGAGGCCGGCGGCGGCCGCCCACGCCTCTACGGTGATCGTCTTCTTGTCCGGGCTTCGGTGCTTGTACCGCCACAACGCCGTCAGACACGTCTCGTAATCGACCGCGTGTTGTTCGTAGAAGCGGATGATCGCCTGCTCGTAAAACTTCTGCCGGTCCGCGAACGTGACCACCGGATGCGGGGCGAAGATCACCCCCGACGACGTGAGCATCGCGTGGTCCGCGACCACTTCGGCGGCCGCGTAATACTTCTTGAACAGGTTGGGCGACATCGTCAGCGCTTCGCCAGTGTTGTTGAACCCCTCCCCCGAGGCCGGGTCCACCGGGAACAACTTCGCCGGCCGAATGTCCGCGCCGGTCAGGTCGTGAATCGTGTGGTCGTACTCCGCATTGCTCAACCGCCGCGGCGGTACGGCCCCCGGCTCGCCGGCCAGCTTGCGGGCCTCGCCGAGCAGCGTCCGCTCCAGCGCCGCCAATGCCTCGGCCCGCCCCGCGGCCGTCGGCTGCTTCGCCTTCGCCGGCGGCATCTCCCCTTTTTTGATGAACGTGACGACGTGTTCCCACTGCCGGAACTCCTCGGCGACCTGCCCCGCCGACGTGAACCGCGTCAGGTCCAACTCGCCCTTCTTCGTCTTGGCGTTGTGGCACTCGACGCAATACGCCTTCAAGAACGGCGCCACCGTGTCCTGAAACGGCTCGGCTCCCCGCAGGTTGGAAGCGCCGAACAGCAGAGGCGCGAAGAACGCGGCAACAACAAGCCGACAACAAGGCATGAAAGCGGACTCCGCGGGAGGACAACCGGCGACGGCGAAAGCGTCAGTCAGTGATCGGCGTCGGGCGCCGAGTCGGGCGGGATTCAACAGGGGGTCATCGGCAGTGAGTTGATCTTAACCGATCATCAGCGGGGCGTCTATCGGTTTTCGCGGATCGTCAATCCGATCCCGAAACTGTTGTTTCCTTCTAACACGTTGGCCGGGGTCGCGGTAAACTGACCATCCGGCCCGTGACTCTCGCTTGGCTTCTCGGAGTGCTTTTCCCCATGCCGCGACCGCTCGACTTCCGCCTAGAGCAGAGTGCCCAAGGGTGTCGCGTCCGCGTACGG
>JAYUGD010001018.1:0-9166 GCA_043767785.1 Zavarzinella sp.
CCTTGTTTTGTCTTTCAGCCCCGGATGGGGCGACGGACTGTAGCCTGGGGTGAGGCTCGGCGAACCCCAGATTTTTCACGGGGTTTACCGTCGACGGTCACGCCGCCTTCGTCCGCAGTTCTTGGATCGCGTCCAGCCAGTGGTTCGCCTCGGCCTCCGGCATCGCCGCCACCAGCTCTTCCAGCAGCGGCAGCGCCGCCTTCGGCAGCCGGGGGACCAGCCGGGACAACTGGTAGTACATGTAGTAAGGCGTCTTTTTCGTCCGCTTGGCCATCGCCGCGAAAAACGCCTCGGCCGCGTCCGGGTGGCCCAGCCGGAACAAGGCGAACAGTTCGGCCTCGGCGTCGTTCGGCGTCTTCGCCTTCTTGAGGGCGGCGTCGAAGGCGGCCTTGGCGAACGCCTGCGCCGCCGGGTGGCCCGGCCGCGCCAGCGCGTTGACCAGCGGTAGTTGCTTGAGGTCTGCCGCCAAGTCCAGCCAGCGCGGGTCGAACGGGGCCTGCTTCGCCGCGGTCGGCTCGTCCTCATCGTCTTCGTCGTCCCCGTCCAACTCGTCCGTGAACCAGTAGTAGGAATACCCCGAGCCGAGGCAATGGAGGATTGCTTCCCGTTTGGCGTACGCGGGGTCTTTCGCCTTCTTCTTCTCGGCCGCCTTGGCCGTCAGGTACGGGGCGAACGCGTCGAACACTTGGGCCGCCGTCAGGCACGCGCGGCCGGCGTAAAAGGCGTTGGCGATCTGGTCCGGCGGCACGTCGGCGTGGGCCGCCGCGAGCGTCGATTGCACCGCCTTCGACCCGTGGGTCATCACCCTCACCGCCGTCTCCCAGATGTCGCCGCCCGAGACGCCGGCCCCCTTGATTTTGGCCAACTCGTCGCGGCGGGCGAACAGGTCGAGCAGGAGCGCGTCGACCGCCGGGTTGTCCCGCCGCGGGAACGAGCCGATCAGGTGGTTGACCCGGCCGACCGCCTCGCTCACCTTCTTCTTGTCTTTCTGCTTCGGCAGCCCGTCGACGGCGGCCCGGACTTCGGCCACCAGCACGTCCGCCAGTTTCGGGTTGTCGCTTTCCTCGATGGCGTCCGCGGCGATCCCGAAGTCCTTCCCGGCGACCGCCTTCGCCAGCGCCGCGACCGCCTCCGGCTTGTCCACCTTGGCCAGGGCCTGGTACGCCGCGGCGCGCACGTCCTGCGCCTTCGCGGCCGCCTGCTCAATCAGGAACGGCACGTCGTCGGCCCCGAGGCAGGAGATGGCGGCGACTTTCACCTCCTTCGACCCGTCGTCCAGGGCCGATTTCACCAAATCGCGGGCGGCGGCCGGGTCGAGGGCGTGCATCAGTTTCAGCCGCCGCGGGTTCCCTTTCGTCCCCTTCAGGTCGTAGGCCGCCCGCAGTTCCGGGAAGATCGCCTTGCCGTACAGTGGCAGCACCTTCTCGGCTACCAAGTCGGCGATCTCCGGGTACGGGTCGTCCAGCGCGCCGAGGGCCGGCCGGACCAGCCGCAGGTCGCGGAACAGGCCGCGGGCGAACGCATCCTTGATTAACTCTAGCCGGCCGGAGCCGGTGGAGCCGAGGGCTTCGAGCAGCGGCTTGAGGACGCGGGCGCTGGTCTGCGTCCCGCCGCCGCCGAGGTCGGTCGTCTCGACCGGCTCGATCGGGCCGGCCAGGCCGGTCTCGCCCTGCGTGTACAGGACGGCGGTCACTAATGAAGTGAGGTCGAGCAAGGCCGCGGCGGACGACGCCTCCGGCCCGTCCACGACGGCCGTGGCCGCCTCCGCGACCTTGGCGAAGACGGGGGCCTGCTTGCCGGCCTGTTCGAGCGGTGGGAGCAGTTTCTTCAAGCGGAAGTCGCCGCGGGCGACGACGCTGCCGGCGACCGCCAGCCGGCGGGCCTCGGCGTACACTTGGGTGAGGACGGCGATGCTCATGATCGGAACCCCGTTCGACGCGCGAAGAAAACCGAAGACATGTTTAACCACGAATCACACGAATCACACGAATCAAAACCGTTCGATGAATTTTCATTCGTGTGATTCGTGTGATTCGTGGTTAAACGGTTTTTGAATCCGTCCGTTACAGTGTCAGCCGGATCACCGCCGTCTCGGTGACGACGCTCAGCGGCTTTACCCGCAGTTGCCGCGTGTCCAGGTCGTGTCGGAAGCGGGCGACCAGCGTCTGCCCGGCGAACGCCGCCTTCGGCAGCAGTGGCAGCATGGCGCAGCTCGGCGGCTCCTCGGCCATGCCCGTGTCCGTCAGGACGAGTCGTTCGCCCTTCGCGTCTTCGATCACGTACTCGGCCCCGATCTTGCCCAGCGTCTTGTAGTTCAAGGCGACGATGGGCGTCCGGTCGGCCAGCGGGGCCTTGAGCGCGGCCTTCACGTCCTTGACCGCCGCGGCGAAGTCGGCCCGGCCGTGGCCGCGGACGGCCTGCAAGTCCGTCGGCTCCAACGGCCGTTGCGTCATCGCGTCCCACCGGATGCGGGGGTTCACGCTGCCGGGGTAGACGCACAGTTCCTTCACTTGGGCGACAGCGAAGAAGCTGTCCTCGCTCTTGATGTGCTTGGCCGCCTTCAGCGGCCGGAGCGTCTGCGTCACCCGGACGCGGCCGTTGCCGAGGGTCATCCAGACGCCGGTGTCGATGAACTCCTGGCGGGCCGGGTCGTAATGCGAGTTGAACGCGAGTTGCACCAGTTCCGCGTCCGGCTCCACGAGGCCGGCCGCCTTCAAGTCGGCCAGTTGCCAAGCGTGGCCGAGCCAAGCCGCGATGGCCGTGTCCGTCGGCACCGCGAGGCTCGGGTCGTCCAGTTGCTTCGTCAGGTAGGCCCGGCCCTGCTTGATGATCGCGTTCAGCCGGCCGAGTTGGTCCAACGCCTCCGTGTACACCCGCTCGCCCTTGGCGGCGCTCGCCCCGGCGGCGAAGCGGCCCTCGTCGTCCGCGAACAGTTGCGTGTACCCAAGCAGGGCGGCCCTGGCCCCCGGTAGGTATGCGTCGCCGAGCCGCTTCGCCTGCTCGGCCATCTGGCCGGCCAGCTTGGCGTTCATGTTGCCGATGCCGACGCGGACGAGGTCGTGCGTCAACGTCTCCAGGGTGGCGACGCCGTCAAGCTGCGCCTTCACCTTCTTCGCGAGGGCGGCGACGTTCACCACCTTCGGCTTGGTCGCCTCGACGGCCTTCTTCTCGGCCCGGCCGGCGAGCGCGTCCCGCTTCGCCTGCACGTCGGCCGGCACATCGGCCGTCACGAACGGCTTCTTCTGGGCGTAGGCGTACAGGAGGCCGAGGCAGTGCTTGCACGGGAACTGCCGGCTCGGGCATGTGCACCGGTACGTCGGCTGGTCCGGCCGGGCGAAGTCGGCCGAGCACTGGTACGGCACCTTGCCGCTGCCCTGACACTCGCCGAACAGCAGGTCGCCGTCCGGGGAGACGGCCAGCTTGTTGAACTTCTTCTTGACCACGAGGCCGCGGCCGTTCTTGCCGGCGTCGGCGTTCGGGGCGGCGGCGTCCGCGTAGGCTTCGTCGAGGGGGATCATCCGCACCGCTCCGCGAACTGTGGGTTGATTGAGGTGTGAGGAGTCTACCCCCGCCGAAATGCGAATGCAATGGGCGGAGCGGGAATTCCAAGCGAGCGCCCGGCCGGCCGCCGCCGGCTCGCCCGCGGGACCCTATTCCGCCCGCGCCAACCCGGGCGAACACGGGTCTGGCAAATCTTTCTGGCAGAGGGTTCATGCGGGAACTGTCTTGATCCCGGAGGGATCGCAGCCATTAGCCCCGGGTCGTGCTTCACGACCCGGGGACCACGAGTCGCCCCGAAACCGACCCCGGAGGGCAACGCCGTGAAGGATTTTGGCCATGCTCGTCGGAGATATTGGGGGGAGTCGCTGAGCCCCCCCTCCCCCCCTTGCCAAGGGGGGGAGGAAAACCGGCCCCCCCGATAGGCGTTCGGCCCCACCCCGCGGCCGTCTGTTTCTTCTCCCCCCTTGGCAAGGGGGGCGGGGGGGGTCTCAGTGACTCCCCCAAATCCCCCAACAATGACCGCCAAAATATCCGTCACGGCGTTGCCAGATTCACGGCAGCGGCTGCCCGTCGCTCAACGCCGCCGCCGGGGTGGCGACCGATTCGGCGCCGGTGACGGCAGTCCATTCATTCGCCCCCGGCCGCTTGTACTTGCGGACCTGTGTGACGTGCCCGTCGCCGCGGCCGAGTTGGACCGGGACGCGGACGGCCTTGCCCCCCTCGGCCAAGTAGATCACCGGCTCGTCGTTCGCCTTGCCGACGGCGGCGGCGGGGACGGCCCACTCGGCCGGCATCTCGACCGTCAGGCGGGCCGAGACGTACATGCCCGGCCGCAAGTTCCCGTCCGGGTTGGACAAGTCAACTTCCGTCCGCAGCGTCCGCGAGCCGGGCTCCAGCGACCACGACGTGCGGACGACCTTCCCGGCCGTCGCCGGCCCGGCCACCGCTTGCAGCGTGATGCGCACCTCTTGGCCGGCGGCCACCAGGCCGGCGTCGGCCTCCGGGACGGCCACCACCACGCGCACCGGGTCGATGCGGGCGACGGTGAACAGGGCGTGCTTGCCGTCCGCGGCGACGAAGTCCCCGGCGGTCGCGCCGCGGCGGGTGACGACGCCGTCGTAGGGGGCCGTCACGCGGGTGTAGCCGCGCAGCGCGTCCACGCGGCGGGCGTCGGCCTTGGCGACATCGAGTTTCGCGTCGGCGGCGGTCACGTCGGCGACGGCCTTGCCCTGATCGGCCTCGGCCTTCGTCACCGCGGCGTCGGCCGACGTGACCTTGGCGGCGGCCTCGGCCCGGCCGGCCTCGGCGGCCTTGAACTGGTTCAGCGTCTCGTCCCGCGTCTGCGTGTCGATCACCCCGCCCGTGACGAGCCGCCCGGCCCGCGTCGCCTCGGACTGCCAACGGTCGTACACCGCTTGCGCACGGGTCAGCCCGGCCTTGGCCTCGGCCACATGCGCCTTCGCCGCCGCCACGCCGGCGCCGTAAGCAACCAGCGCCTTCTTCGCCTGCACGACTTCGGCTTCCGATTGCCGGATCAGCGCTTCCTTCTGCTTGAACTCTTCTTCCAGTTCCGGGACCGCGAGGTCGAGCAACACTTGCCCCTTCTTGACGCGACTGCCGATGTCGATGAGCCGGTCGTGCGCCGCCCGGCCGGCCTTGTCCGGGTCGGCCGCCAAGGCGCGGACGTACCCCGGAATCTTGGCGAACAGCGCCGTCTCCTCAAATGCCTCGACGGCGCCGGGCTGATCGACGACGCGCTTGATCGCCTTTTGCTCGGGCTTCACGACGGCGATGGCGGGGGCGATTGCCGGGGCGGGGGCGGCGGCGTCCGGGGCCTTCTGGTTGCAGCCGGCGAGGAGGAAGAGGAAGCCGGCGAAGACCGCGATGACACCGCCGTCAGGCGGTCGCGTTGGAGTCCCGCTTTTAAGCGGTCCGGGCCTGTCACCCGGAAGCGGCCGGCGAACCGAGTCTTCGAGGGTTCGCCACCGTGGGCTAATGTCTCCCGCCCGCGGGGTCGGACCGTCGAAGACTCGGTCCTCTTGGGCCTTGGGGGTGGGCGTTCCAAGACCGCTTAAAAGCGGGACTCCAACGCGACCGCCTGACGGCGGTAACGGTGACAAGGCGGTGGATTTCTGAGAGGGAGTCCGGCGGCGGATGGCGCCGGGCATGCGGTTACGGCGCATCGGGTGCCTCCGAAACGAAGTGCGGGCTGGCCGGGTCGAACGGGTTGAGGGACGCCGAGCGCGTGTCGGCCCGGCCCATCGCCGCGGCGAAGACGGCCGGTAACACGAAGAGGGTCGTCAGCGTGGCGGCCACCAAGCCGCCGATCACGGCGCGGGCGAGGGGGGCGGTTTGGTCCCCGCCTTCGCCGAGGCCGAGGGCCATCGGCAACATGCCGGCGACCATGGCGCAACTCGTCATCAGGATCGGCCGGACGCGGCCGCGCGCCCCGACGGCCCCGGCCTCGCGGGCCGTCGCGCCGGCTTGCCGGGCGCGCTCGGCGAAGGTGACGAGGAGAATCGCGTTCGCCGTCGCCACGCCGACGGCCATGATGGCGCCGTTGAACGATTGCAGGTTCAGCGTGGACCGCGTGACGAACAGGGCGAAGACCACGCCCGCCAAGACGGCCGGGACCGGGGCGACGGACACGAGCGCCAGCCGCACGGATTGGAAGTAAGCCATCAGCATCAGACCGATCACGATGACGGCGACGGCCAGCCCGAACGCCAGGCTGCGGAACAACTCGTTGAACGGGGTGATCTGGCCGCGGACGTCCACCGTCACCCCCTTGGGCGGGGCGCCGGCGTCTTCGAGCGCGCGATTCACTTGCCGCGACACGTCGCCCAAGTCGCCCCCTTGGATGTTCCCGGTCAGGCCGACGACGCGCTTCATGTTGTAGCGGTCCACCTCGCCGGGCATCACGCCTTCTTTCACCGTCGCCACGTCCCGCACCAGAACGCTGCCGTGCTTGTTGGAAAGCACGGGGACAAGTTCCAGGTCCTTCGGGGCGTTGACCAGCGCGAACGGCACCTCGACCTGCACTTGGTAGCCGACGCCGGAGGCCGGGTCGCGCCAGTAGTTCGGCACGGTGAAGCGACTGGACGACGTGAACGGCGTGACCGCCCGAGCCACGTCGGCGGCCGTCCCGCCGCTGGCGGCCAACTTCTCGCGGTTCACTTCCACCTCGACGGTCGGGTAGTCGAGCGGCTGGGCGTACTGGAGGTCTTTCAGGGCCGGAATCTTCGCCAACTCGGCCCGCACCTTCTCGGCGTGGGCGCGGTTGTTGGCCACGTTCGCCCCGGCGACTTGCACTTCTACGGGCGTGGGGGAGCCGAAGCTCATCACCTCGTTGACGATGTCGGCCGGCTCGAACGACAGCCGAATCTCCTTGGCCCGCCGGTCGGCGACGGCCGCCGGCACTCCCTCGGCCTTCCACTTGGCCGCCGTCCACGCTTCCAAGTGGGCCGGCAATTTCTCCCGCAGCCGGGCCTTCAGGGCTTCCACCCGCACCGGGCCGGGCTTGAGGGAGACGCGGATCGCTGACTCGTGCGGCCCGCCCATCCACAGGTAGACGGCGTTGATCGGGTAACTCGACGGCACCACGCCGACGTACCCGAGCGTGATGCCGACCTCGCCGCCGTTCGCCGTCACGTCCTCGCCGATGTAGCGCAACGCCTCCTGGGTGATCGCCTCCGTCTGCTCGATGCGCGTGCCGGTCGGGGCGCGCAGCCGGAGTTGGAACAGCCCGGCGTCCACCTGCGGGAAAATCTCCGTCCCCAGCCGCGGGCCGAGCAGGGCGACGGCCGCGACGGCGAGCGACAAATAGGCGGGGACCAAGAGCCACCGTACCGCTGTGATCCTCGCCAATAGACGGGCGTACCCGCCGGGCGGCCGGCCAATGTACTCCACACGCTCCGCGTGAGGACCGCCGCTTGCCGCGCGAGAGGCATCCGTGGCGGGGGAGGCCCCGTCCTCACGCGGAGCGTGAGGAGTACATTGACCGGCCGGCGGCGACCACTCGGGATGGTTCTTGTTCTTCAGCAGCCACACGCACAGGACGGGGACGAACGTGCTGGACAAAATGTAGCTGGCGATCATCGCGAAGCCGACGGCGAGGGACAGCGGCAGGAACAGGCCGCGGGCGGCGCCTTCCATCACGAACGACGGGATGAACACGGCGAGGATGCACAGCATGGCCAACAGCCGCGGCACCGCCGTCTCCGTGACGCCGCGCCACGCGGCGAGGGCGACGGACGGGGTGCGCTCCATTTGCGTGTGGACGTTTTCAACGGCGACGGTCGCCTCGTCCACGAGGATGCCGACGGCGAGGGCCAGCCCGCCGAGCGTCATCAGGTTGAACGTCTGCCCGGTCAGCCACAGGGCGACGACGGCGGCGACCAGGGCGAACGGGATGTTCAACACGACGACCAGCGCGCTGCGCCAGTCCCGCAGGAACACCAGCACCATCAGCCCGACGAGGCCGGCCGCAAGCAAGCCCTCGAACGCGACCCCCTTCATGGAGTTGGTGACGTAGGGGGACTGGTCGAACTCGAAGCTCACCTTGATGTCGTCCGGCAACTCGGCCTGCATCTTGGGCAGGTTCGCCTTGACCTTGTTCACCACGTCGAGCGTGGAAGCGGTGGCCCGCTTCGTCACCAGGATGTACACGGCCCGCTTGCCGTTCACGAGGGCGTACCCGGTCGGGATGTCGCTGGCGTCGTCGATGAGCGGTCGGTCCGTCACCGGGTCGCGGCGCACCACGTCGCGCAGGAACACGCCTGGCTTCACCTCGATGGTCCCGAGTTCGGCCGGTTGGATGACCATCGCGTTCGTCGGCACGAGCGGCATCCGCGTCGCGTCCCGCAATTGCCCGGACGGGGCGATGGTGTTCCCCTCCGTGAGTTTCTTCACCACGTCGTCGGCCGACAGGCCGTAGGCCCGCAGCCGTTCCGGGTCGGCCCGCACGACGACGGTGCGCTGGCTGCCGCCGAACGGCGGCGGGGCCGACACGCCCTCGATGGCGGCGAACATCGGCCGCACCTTGAACAGCGCCTGGTCCTGAATCTGGCCGATGGTCTTCGTGTCGCTCGACATGACCAGGTAGCCGACGGACGCGCTGCCGGTGTCGAAGCGCATGATGAACGGGTTGACCGTCCCCGGCGGCATGAACGCCCGGCTGCGGTTGACGTACCCGACCGTCTCGCCCATGGCCTGGGCCATGTCCGTGCCGGGGTGGAAATAGAGCTTCATCAGGGACATGCCCTGCACGTTCTTCGACTCGACGTGGTGGATGCCGCTGATGTAAAGAAAGTGGTACTCGTAGTAGTTGGCGATCAGCCCTTCCATCTGCTGCGGGTCCATGCCGCCGTAGGGCTGGCAGACGTAAATGACCGGCAGGTTCAGGGCCGGGAAGATGTCCGCCTTCATGCGCGAGTACGCGAGAACCCCGGCGCACACCGTGGCGGCGACCAGCACCATCACCGTGACCGGGCGCCGCATGGCCGACGTGATGGGGTTGATGGGGTGGACTCCGGCGCGGGGTGATGGGGTTGTTATATTTTTTCGGGACCCGTTTAGCCGCGACGCGGAGAGCTTGTGCAAAAATCGGCCGGCGGGGGCGACAGGATTCGCGGGCCGCGCTATGGTGGAGACACCGCCATTGTAC
>JAYUGD010001019.1:0-22709 GCA_043767785.1 Zavarzinella sp.
CGGAGAAGACAAAAACCGAGCAAAGACATTTCTCGGAATCCTTCTTCTCGGCATTTCTCTTCTCCGTGTCCTCCGTGCCTCTGTGGTGAGTCGGTTTCATTGGGGTTCCGGCCCCGCGCTCCGCTCCGAAGACTGCGCGTCGCGGCGAAACGGGTTTCGGATGGGGCTTCGGTCGCTATCATTGTCCCGTCATCTCTTCCCAGAGAAAAAGATGCCCCCCGCCATCCTGTGTGAACACCTCGTGAAGACCTTCCCCGGCAAGCCGCCGGTGGAGGCGGTGCGCGGCCTCGACCTGACGGTCAACGTCGGCGAGTGCTTCGGCCTGCTCGGGCCGAACGGGGCCGGCAAGACCACCACGTTGGAGATGATGGAAGGCTTGCAAACCCCGACGGCCGGGCGGGTGGAAATCCTCGGCTTGGACTCGAAGCGGGACGCGGCGGCCATCCGCCAGCGCATCGGCATTTCGCTTCAGGAAACCCGGCTCGCGGACAAGTTGACGGTGCGGGAAGTCGTCACCCTGTTCCGCAGTTTCTACCCCGGCGGCGTCGAGCCGGACGAGGCCATCGCCCGCGTGTCGCTGGAGGAGAAGGCCAAGTCGTACGTGGTGAAGCTCTCCGGCGGGCAGAAGCAACGGCTGTCCATCGCGTGCGCCATCGTCGGCAACCCGGAGTTGCTGTTTCTGGACGAGCCGACGACGGGTTTGGACCCGCAGTCGCGGCGGCAGTTGTGGGACATCATCAAGTCGTTCCGCGACGCCGGCAAGACGGTGATGCTGACGACGCACTACATGGACGAGGCCGAGCGCCTGTGCGACCGCGTCGCCGTCGTGGACCACGGCACGGTGATCGCCCTCGGCACCCCGCGCGACTTGATCGCCCGCTTGGGCGGCCAGCATATCATCGAGTTCGCGCTGGAAGGGGACGAGTCCCCGGACGCCGAGCGGTTCACCGAACTACCCGGCGTGACGGCGGCCCGCGTCCAGACCGGCCACCATAGTCTGACCGTCAGCGAACCGCACATCGCCTTGCCGGCTCTGATGGCCGACATCCTCCGGTCCGGCCACACGCTGGCGACGCTCAGCACCCGGCACGCGACGCTCGAAGACGTGTTCGTGAACCTGACCGGCCGACAGTTGCGGGAGGGGGAGTGACCATGTTCAAGGATTCGCCGTTGTTCCAACTGGTGATGGCCCGCCTGCGCGAGTTCTACCGCGAGCCGGCGGCCGTCTTCTGGGTGTACTGCTTCCCGCTGCTGATGGCCGTCGCCCTCGGCATCGCCTTCCGGGACCGGCCCATCGAGCGCGTGACCGTGGACGTCCGCGAGGACGCCGGTTCCCCAGAAGCCATCGCCAAGTTGAAAACCGTGCTGGCCGGGGACGAGCGGTTGGAAGTGAAGTCCGTCACCGGGGACGAGTGGCACAAGCGGCTGCGCTCGGGCAAGACCGGGCTGGTGATTGTCGCCGACGATTCGGGCTTGGAACTGTGGGACGAGCCGAACCGCCCGGAGAGCGTGCTGGCCCGCCACGCCGTCGAGGCGGCCGTGTACAAGCCGGCCTCGGCGAAGGCCGTCAGCGAACGGCACTTGGACGAGACCGGCAGCCGGTACATCGACTTTTTGCTCCCCGGCCTGCTCGGCATGAACCTGATGGGCGGCGGCCTGTGGGGCGTCGGCTACGTGCTGGCCGACATGCGCGTGCGGAAATTGCTGAAGAGGTTCCTCGCCACGCCGATGAAGCGGCGGGACTTTCTGCTCTCCGTGATGATTAGCCGGATGCTGTTCACCGTGCCGGAGGTGTGCGCCCTGCTGCTGTTCGGCTACCTGATCTTCGACGTGAAGAACGCCGGCAGCCTCACGGCCCTGTTGACGCTGATCGTCCTCGGGGCGGCCTGCTTCTCGGGCCTGGGGCTGTGGGTGGCCAGCCGGGCGAAGACGCTCGAGTCCGTGTCTGGGCTGATGAACTTCGTCATGCTCCCCATGTACATCGTCTCCGGCGTGTTCTTCTCGTCCGAGCGGTTTCCAGAAATCGTGCAACCGACGATCAAACTCCTGCCGCTGACGGCCATGAACGACGCCCTGCGCGGGGTGATGCTGGAAGGGAAAACCCTGTACGAATTGGGGAACGAAGTGCTGGTGCTGGCCGGGTGGGGGCTGGTGTCATTCGTGATCGCCCTGAAGATTTTCCGGTGGCAGTGAGCGATTAAGTTTAGCCGCGACGCAACGCTTCGGAGCGGAGCGCGGGGCTGGCCGTTTACCTCACCCCCTCACCCCCTCTCCGAAGCGGAGAGGGGGGACTCGGTTTTGGAATGTGGGGCGAGCGTCCCACAGAAAAACGGCCGCCACCCACTTGCTCCCCCTCTCCGTTTCGGAGAGGGGGCCGGGGGGGTGAGGTTGCCTTTCGCGGCGAGCGCGATGATGGGTTCCGGCCAGCACTCCGCTCCGAAGACTCCGCGTCGCGGCTAAACAAAATCCCCCTCCCCCTGACTTGCCGCGTTGACCCATCTTCCGGGCCGCAGTCTGTGTTGCCCGCCGGGCCGCTTTCGGCTATTCCCCCGGCACGCGAAAACTCACCCACCAGCGGAGCGGGGCCGATGGGCACGTCAACGGAATTGCTGGACGAGGCCGGGGCGGCCGTCTCCTTGGCCTTGGCCGAGGTCGAACGGCAAGAGCGCCTCTTCGCCCAATTGCCCGAGCCGAGCGTGGCCGGCATTTGGCAGGACAGCCTCGACCAACTGGAGACCCACCTGTCCCGCTGGCAACACCTCCTGGGCGACGCCGGCGAACACGTCCGCCAGGCGACGGACGAGCTGAATGCGTTGGACCGCGAACTGCGGAAGACAGTGTCCGCGTTCGCGGCGGCGCGAAAGTATTTGCAAGGCGTGGAATGACCTGCTGGAATGCCCGTTTAACCACAGAGGCGATGGCATGATGGAGTCGCAAGGAGGCGTGATGCGAACATGGGGACTGCTGATTATTTCGATGGTCTTCTGGGTCGGAGCAGCACATGCAGATTCCCCTAAGGCTGACTGGGGCACTGACGACGTGCAGACTCGACTGAGCGATATCTCAAGACGGGTGGCCGGCCGGGTGTTGGGCACTTTCGTCCGTGAAGGGATGACCGAGGGGCAAGTGCGGCGTATCTTGGGGCGGGATCAACGGTCGCTGCCCATGGGTGGAACTGTTGGCGGCGTCCTTTTCTTCCATTGGGATTACCGAGACTACGGGCTGAGCGTTTCGTTTCTCAGCGATCACACAGGAGTTGTACGGGTGAGTGCTGTGGACTTCCGGCCTTTCTTCGATTGATGTACAGTGGTTGGGCATTCCGCAAAAGCCGAACACATTTCGCGGAGAACTGTCTTGATGCCGGTTGCTCCGCATCGAAGATTGGCTAGACTTCGGAGATCAACCGTCTCCCAGCCGTGATCCCCGGACATTTCGCGGGCTTCTTATGCCGATCGCCAAGCAGACCGCCGCCCTGTTGGACGCCGCGCGCGACATCGTGCGCAGCCTGCCGGCCGACGCCATCCTGTTACTGACCGAAACAGACATGGACTGGGACGACGTGTACGACCACCTGCGCGGGTGCCGCGTCCTGATCGCCGCCGAGAGCCGGGAACTCACGGACAAGCTGCGCAAGAACCCCGACCTCGACATCATCGACCTCGACCCGGAACCCGTCCCCGCCCGCGAACGCTTGAGCCTCGCGCTGCTGAAGGCCGTGAACACGAACCACCTGAAGCCGGGGGCGCACGTCGTCGTGCTGTACAACGGGATCGCCGCCCCGGAAGACCTGCCGGAGCCGATCGACTCGATCAGCCTGATCCACCTCAGCGAACACTTGGAGCAGTTGACGCTGCAAGACCTGCGGCAACTCGCCACCAACATCCCGGTGGACACGCTGCGGACCGTCATCCATCTGGCGACGGAGATCGGCCGCGAGGGCCGCGAGGGCAAGGCGGTGGGGACCATCCTCGTCGTCGGGGACTCGCGCAAAGTGTTGAGCATGTCCAGTTCCCTGAACTTCAACCCCTTCAAGGGCTACCCGAAGGAAGAGCGGGACTTGAAGGACCGCAAGGTGCGCGAGGCCATCAAGGATCTCGCCCAGATGGACGGGGCCATCATCATCGACAGCGACGCCGTGGCCTTGGCCGCGTGCATGTCCCTGAACGCGGAGAAAAAGGGGCTGGCCCTGAGCAAGGGGTTCGGCACCCGCCACCTCGCCGCCGCCGCCATCAGCCGGAAGACGGCGGCCATCGCCGTGTGCGTCAGCCAGTCGTCGGGCACGGTGCGGGTCTACCAGAACGGCGAAGAGGTCATGCACATCGAGCCGATGAACCGGCCGCTGGTTTGGCAGGCCCCCCGGCTGGAAGCCTTTGATCCGGACCCGAAAGACAAGGACGACGACGACGCGGACGAAAAAGGCACGGCGGTCAGGCCGCGCTGACACGTCTGGCTTGTCAGTCACCAGGCCGCGGCGCCCAAGGCCGGACATAATCCGCCCCGCCGCCGCCGGCCATTCCCACTCTCGGTACACTGACCCCTTCCTCCAAGGGCGAAGGTGAGCCGATGCCCGCGAACACTTCCGACCGTTCCGCCGATCAACCCACTGGCCGCGTCCTGACCGTCAACGGCGGGTCGTCGGGCATTAAGTTCGCCCTCTTCGACGCCGGGACGCCGCCACAACGAACGCTTGCCGGGGCCGTCGAGCGGGTCGGATTGGCCGATGCTTTTCTGCGTGCTTCCGCCCACAATCGACCTGACGAACGGCGGCCCATATCGGCAAACGACCCGGCGGAGGCGGTCGCCGGATTGGTCGAGTGGCTCGACGGGCTTGGCGAACTCGCTCGGGTGACGGCCATCGGTCACCGGGTTGTCCACGGCGGTTCCAAACACTTCGACCCGCAACTCGTCACGCCCGAATTGCTCGCCGATCTGCGGGCGGCTGTCCCCCTTGACCCGAACCACTTGCCCGCCGAGATTCGGTTGATCGAGACGTTGACGCATCGGCTTCCGGGAATCCCCCAAGTCGCTTGCTTCGACACGGCCTTCCACAAAGACCTTCCGCAAGTTGCCGCCCGCCTGCCGATCCCACGCCGGTATTTCGACGCGGGAATCCAACGCTACGGGTTCCACGGCCTTTCGTTTGCGTACCTGATGGGCGAACTCGAACGCCTCGACGGCCCGGAAGCGGCCCGCGGCCGAGTCATCTTGGCGCACCTCGGGTCCGGGGCCAGCATGGCGGCCGTCAAGGACGGCAAGTGCATCGACACCACAATGGGCCTCACGCCGGCCGGCGGGCTGATGATGGGCACGCGCCCCGGCGACCTCGACCCCGGCGTGTTGATTCACCTGTTGCGGACCGAGAAATTGTCAGCCGACGACTTGGATCGACTGGTGAATCGCGAATCGGGCTTGCTCGGCGTGTCTGAAACCAGTTCAGACATGCGCGACTTGTTGGCCCGGCAAGCGACCGACCCGCGGGCGGCCGAGGCGGTGGAGATGTTCTGCTATCAAGCGCGGAAGTGGGTCGGCGCGCTGGCCGCCGCCCTCGGCGGGCTGGACACGCTGGTCTTCGCCGGCGGGGTCGGGGAGAATTCCTCTGAGGTCCGGGACCGCATTTGCGATGGGCTGGGCTTCCTCGGGAATGTCGATGTCCGCGTCATCCCGACCGACGAGGAACTCATGATCGCCCGCACCGTCGTTCGCCTGATGGAGTCGCCTCGTGAGTGAGCCGCTGTCCGACGACTTGTTGCGGAAGATCGACGCCTACTGGCGGGCGGCCAACTACCTCTCCGTCGGCCAAATCTACCTGCTCGACAACCCGCTGTTACGGGAACCGCTCACCAAGGCGCACGTCAAGCCGCGGTTGCTCGGGCACTGGGGGACCACGCCGGGGCTGAACTTTATTTACGCCCACTTGAACCGGGTCATCAAGCGGGACGACTTGAACGTCCTGTACGTCGCCGGGCCGGGGCACGGCGGGCCGGGCCTCGTCGCCAACGTCTATCTGGAAGGGACGTACTCCGAGGTCTACCCGACCATCACGCGGGACGAGGCCGGGATGAAACGGCTGTTCAAGCAGTTCAGTTTCCCCGGCGGCATCCCGAGCCACGTCGCCCCGGAGACGCCGGGGTCGATCCACGAAGGGGGCGAACTCGGGTACGCCCTGTCTCACGCCTACGGGGCGGCGTTCGACAACCCGGACTTGCTGGTCGCCTGCGTCGTCGGGGACGGCGAGGCCGAGACCGGCCCGCTGGCGACTTCGTGGCACTCCAACAAGTTCCTCAACCCGGCCCGCGACGGGGCGGTACTGCCGATCTTGCACCTGAACGGGTTCAAGATCGCCAACCCGTGCTTCCTCGCCCGCATCCCGGAGGACGAACTCCGCAAGCTGATACTCGGCTACGGCTACGCCCCGCACTTCGTCACCGGGGACGAGCCGATGGCCGTCCACCGCCAAATGGCCGCCGCCCTTGATGCCTGCGTCGCGGACATTCGCCGCATCCAAACGGAAGCCCGGACCAACGGTTTCAAGAGCCGCCCCACTTGGCCGATGATCGTCCTGCGGACGCCGAAGGGCTGGACTTGCCCGCACGAGATTGACGGCAAGGTGGTCGAAGGTTCTTGGCGCAGCCATCAAGTGCCGATGGCGGATGCGCAGACGGAAACCCACGTCCGCGTCCTGGAAGGGTGGCTAAAGTCGTACCGGCCGGAAGAACTGTTCGACGCGGCCGGCCGTTTGATCCCCGAGTTGGCCGAACTGGCCCCGGCCGGCGACCGGCGCATGGGGGCGAACCCGCACGCCAACGGCGGCGCCCTTCTCCGCGATTTGGAATTGCCGGACTTCCGCACGTATGCCGTCGATGTGCCGACGCCGGGGGCGACGGTCGCCGAGTCCACGCGCGTGCAGGGGACGTACCTGCGGGACGTGATGACGCTCAACGACGCGGCCAAAAACTTCCGGCTGTTCAGCCCGGACGAGTGCGCGTCCAACCGCTGGCAGGACGTGTTCGAGGCGACCGGCCGCTGCTTCGTCGGCGAGATTCGGCCGGGCGACGCCGCCCACCTGTCGCCGGACGGCCGGGTGATGGAAGTCCTCAGCGAGCACCAGTGCCAAGGCTGGCTCGAAGGCTACCTGCTCACCGGCCGGCACGGGTTCTTCAGTTGCTACGAGGCGTTCATCCACATCATCGACTCGATGTTCAACCAGCACGCCAAGTGGCTGAAAGTCTGCGGCCACATCCCGTGGCGCCGGCCCGTCGCCTCGCTGAATTACCTGCTCTCGTCGCACGTCTGGCGGCAAGACCACAACGGCTTCTCGCACCAAGACCCGGGGTTCCTCGATCATGTGGTGAACAAGAAGGCCGGGGTGGTGCGCGTGTACCTGCCGCCGGACGCCAACTGCTTGCTCTCGATCACCAACCACTGCCTGCGCAGCCGCAATTACGTGAACGTGATCGTGGCCGGGAAACAGCCGGCCCCGCAGTGGCTGACGATGAGTGAAGCCGTGAAGCACTGCGACGCCGGGGCGGGCGTCTGGGAATGGGCTGGAACTCTTGGCGAACCGGATGTCGTACTCGCTTGCTGCGGAGACGGGCCGACGCTCGAAACCCTCGCCGCGGCCGAGTTACTCCGCGAACACCAGCCCGACCTCAAGGTGCGCGTGGTCAACGTCGTGGACTTGATGACGCTGCAACCGCCGAAGGAACACCCGCACGGGCTGACGGACGCCGCGTTCGACGCCCTGTTCACCGCGGACAAGCCGATCATCTTCGCGTTCCACGGCTACCCGTGGCTGATCCACCGCTTGACCTACCGGCGAGCGAACCACCGGAACTTGCACGTCCGCGGGTACAAGGAAGAGGGGACGACGACCACGCCGTTCGACATGTGCGTCCTCAACGAGATTGATCGGTTCCACCTCGTCAAAGACGTGATCGAGCGGACGCCGGGCTTGGCCGTCCGCGCCGGGCATGTGGCCAAGGCGATGGACGCCCGACTGGCGGCCCACACGGCCTACGTCCGCGAACACGGGATCGACATGCCCGACATCGCCGACTGGCAATGGGGCGGCCGCGTGGCCGCGGCGCTGGCGAATGACACCGGGGCCGACAATCGCTGACCCGAGCGCCGGGCGGCGATGTCTATTAATGCGGGGAACGGCTCACACGGACCTTTCGGAGCAGGAGCAGAATCATGCACGACTTGAAGCGGATCGAAACGGACATCATGGCCAAGGGCAAAGTGGACAGCGACCACCTGACGGCGCTGCACGCCGTCCTGTACGCGGACAAGAAGATCGACCGGGCCGAGGCCGACTTCGTCGTCGCCCTGCACAAAAAGGTGCAGCACCCCAACCCGGCCTTCGAGCGCCTCGTCTACTCGGCGGTCAAGTCCCACGTTCTCAGCGACGGCAAGATTGACGCCGACGAGGCCGCGTGGCTGCGGCAAATGATCTTCGCCGACGGCGTGGTCAGCGACCAAGAGCGGAAGTTCCTGAACGAACTCAAGGGTGAGGCCAAGAGCGCCGGCCCGGAGTTCGAAGCCTTGTTCAAGGAGGCCATGGAAATGCCGGAGAACGCGCACACCAGCGGCTCGGGGCGGTGAGCCGACTGACCGTGAGGCGGCCATTAACTCCTCACAACTTATCGAACCCGCCGTCAGGCGGTCTTGTTGGAGTCCCGCCTTCAGGCGGTCTTGGACCTGACACCCAATGATGGCCGGCGAACCGAGTCTTCGAGGGTTCGCCTTTGTGGGTGACGGCCTCTCGCCCACGGGGTCGGACCGTCGAAGACTCGGTCCTCTTGCCTACCGCGGCGGGTTGGTCACAGACCGCTTAAAAGCGGGACTCCAACGGGACCGCCGGGCGGCGGTTGGGCGCCAAGGATCTGCGCGCGATGAGCGAAAAGCCGTGGGCATGGCGCCCGACGAATGGAATTGAGGTTCCCCCGTGTCCGCCTTGCCGACTCCCGTGTTGCCGAAGCGGATCCCGCACGGCCCCCACCCGGCGACGGCCGTCAAGGTCTCGCCCCTGTTGGTCGAAGCCGCCGGGGCCGAGGCCGACGCGGTGTTGCAAAAGCTCGGCACGGCGAAGGGCGGGCTGTCGGACGACGAGGCCGGGCGGCGGTTGCGGGAGTACGGCCCGAACGTCGTGGCCAAGGACGAGACCCACCCGCGCCTGCGGTTGCTCCTCAATGCCGTCGTCAACCCGCTCGTCATCTTGCTGACGGTCCTCGCCGGCTTCTCGTTCGCGACCGGCGACTACCGGGCCGGCGGCGTCATGGCCCTCATGGTGGTCCTCGGCCTCGCGCTGCGCTTCGTGCAGGAGTCGCGGGCGAACACCGCCGCCGCCAAACTCCGGGCGATGATTAGCGTCCACGCGACCGTCGTCCGTGGCGGCCGGTCACAGGAAATCCCCATCGCCAGTCTGGTCCCCGGGGACGTGGTCGAACTCGCCGCCGGGGACATGGTCCCGGCCGACGTGCGGCTCCTGTCGTGCAAAGACTTGTTCCTCACCCAAGGCAGCCTCACCGGGGAGTCGTTCCCGGTCGAGAAGTTCTCTGCCCGGGAAGATGTCGCGGGCCGGTCGCCGGTGGAATTGGCCAACGTGTGCTACTTGGGCACCAGCGTCGAGAGTGGGACCGCCACGGCCGTCGTCGTCGCCACGGGCCTGACGACCTTTCTCGGCGGGATCTCCGCCGCCCTCACGGACCAGCAGCCGCCGACCAGTTTCGACCGGGGGATGACGCGGTTCACGTGGCTGATGATCTACTTCATCCTCGTCATGGTCCCCACGGTCTTCCTCATCAACGGGTTGACCAAGTCCGACTGGACCGGGGCGTTCTTCTTCGCGATGGCGGTCGCGGTCGGCATGACGCCGGAGATGCTGCCGATGATCGTCGCCGTCTGCCTGTCCAAAGGCGCGATCGCCATGTCCCGCAAGAAAGTCGTCGTCAAGCGGCTGGCCTCGATCCAAAACTTGGGGGCGATGGACGTCCTCTGCACGGACAAGACCGGCACGCTGACGCAAGACCGGGTCGTCGTGGAGAAGTTCTGCGACGTGGCCCTGCGGCCGGACGACGAGGCGCTGACGCTCGCCTACCTCAACAGCCACTTCCAGACCGGCCTGAAGAACCTGATGGACCGGGCCGTCCTCACGCACACGGAAATCCACGCCCACCCGGCGTTCCCCGAGTACGCCAAGGTCGATGAAATCCCGTTCGACTTCACGCGGCGGCTGATGTCCGTCGTCGTCAAGACGCCCGCCGGCGCCCACCGGCTGATTTGCAAGGGCGCGCCGGAGGCGGTGTACGCGCGGTGCTCCGGCTTCATGCTGGACGGCCATGTTTGCCCCGCGGACCACATGCTGATGGTCGATCTCCAAGAGGAGTTCGACCGCCTCAGCGCCGACGGCTTCCGCGTCCTCGCGGTGGCGTACCGCGACGTGGACGCCAAGCCGACCTACTCGAAGGACGATGAGCGCGACCTGATCCTCCGCGGGTACGTCGCCTTCCTCGACCCGGCCAAGGAGACCGCCAAGGCGGCCATCGCGGCCCTGCAAGCGGGCGGCGTGGCGGTTAAGGTGTTGACCGGCGACAACGAACTCGTGAGCCGCAAGATTTGCCGAGACGTCGGCATCGCCACCGACACCGTGTTCGTCGGCAGCCAAGTGGAGGCGATGTCCGACGCGGAGTTGGCGACGGCCGCGACCAAGGCGACGCTGTTCGCCCGCTTGTCGCCCGCCCACAAGCAGCGCGTCATCAAGGCTTTGCAAGGGGCGGGGCACGTCGTGGGGTTCTTGGGCGACGGCATCAACGACGCCCCGGCCCTGCGCGCCGCTGACGTGGGCATCTCCGTGGACACGGCCGCGGACATCGCCAAGGAGTCCGCGGACGCCATCCTGATGGAGAAGGACTTGCTGGTGTTGGCGGACGGGGTTCAAGAAGGCCGGAAGGTGTTCGCCAACATCCTCAAGTATGTCCGCATGGGGGCCAGTTCTAACTTCGGCAACATGTTCAGCGTCTTGGGGGCCAGCGTCTTCCTGCCGTTCGTCCCCATGCTCCCGATCCAGATTCTGGCCAACAACCTGCTCTACGACCTCTCCCAAGTCGCCATCCCGACGGACGACGTGGACCCGGAGCAAATCGCCCGGCCGCGGCCGTGGTCCATCGGCCAGATCACGCGGTTCATCCTGTTCATCGGCCCGTGCAGTTCGGTCTTCGACTACGTCACGTTCTTCGTCATGCTCTACGTCTTCGGCTGCTGGGACCCGGCCAACGCCTCGCTGTTCCAGACCGGCTGGTTCGTCGAGTCTCTGCTGACGCAGACACTCATCATCCACATCATCCGCACGAACCGCATCCCGTTCCTCCAGAGCCGGGCAAGCCGGACGCTGATCTGGTCCACGGCGGCCGTCATGGCCCTCGGGGCCGCGCTGCCGTTCTCGCCGGTCGGCCCGCTGCTCGGGTTCACGCCGCTGCCGCTGCTCTACTGGCCGCTGCTGGCCCTGATCTTGCTCGGCTACGTCGTCCTCACGCAACTGGTGAAGTCGTGGCTCTTGAAGAGCGGCTGGGTGGCCGGATAGCGAGGCGGCGCCATTTCCCGTTACCGGCCGAGGCCGCCCCCCAAGTCGGCGGGCGGGGCCGTCCGCCCGAGGCCCTCTTCCCGCGTGTGTTGGTGGCAACGGACGCAAGTCATGGTCATGTCCATGTAAGCGAGGGTGGCGCCGTCGATGTTCTTGGCCTTGGCCTTCTCGATCAGCGTCTCGGCCGCCCGTTGAAAACTGTTCGCATGCAGTTCGTACCGGGGGGTGTTGAGGGCCTTGCGGAACTGAGCCTCCTTCGAGATCCGCAGCAGTTCCTCGGCCGCCTTTTGCACTTTGGCGAAGTCGTTCAGCGCCAGGCCTTCGAGCAGGGTTTGAGACTCCTTCAGTTTGGCCGCCATGAGCGGGTCCGGCTCCCGCTTTTTCTTCTCCTGGGATGTGGAGGAGACGGCCAACAGGGGCAGCAGCAGGACGGAGCAGAGGAAGTATCGCATGGGAAAATTCTCCGAGATGGAACAAGGTAAAGTGCGACGGTGATTACCCCGGCGGGGTGACATCCTGCGTGGGAGCCTGAGTTACCTCGCGACCCGTCAGATGCTCGATGCGGATCCTGTAATACACGGGCATGAGCGTCACGGTTGGGTCGCCTTGGGCGCGGGCTGCCCAGGCCATGTCGCCTAGCTCCCACCACATTGGCTCGGTCTTGAGGACCTGCCAGGCCAAGAGCCGCTCTTTGTCGCTCCCCGGTTTCTCGGGCAACTCCTCGTAGCGCCCGAGAGCGATGACGCTCACCCAATGGTTGCTGGCGGCGACCTCGTCCACTTCGACGCACACCAGCGGGTTGGCCCGCATCCACTCGACCTTCTGGCCTACCGTCGTGAAACCATACAGGCACTCGGACGCGTCATGGTAGGCGAGGTAAACGGGGACGACGTAGGGCTGGTTCTCGTGCGCGCAAGCCAACCGGACCAACCGCGATCGGGCCAGCGCCCGCAGGCACTCTTCCCGGCTCATTTCCCGGATCACCATCACTCACCCCCGTCGGACCGTGTTCGCCCGCGAATCTCGCCGGTCAGGAGAATTGTGGCCGGCTCATCGACGTTGCCCCTCGGCCACATTCCCCACGGCGCCGAGCAAAGCCCGCACGTCATGCCATGCCACGTCGTGAGCCGCCGGGTGTCGAAAGACCGCCTCGTAGGTGTGTTGGTGCCGCCCGTGCAAGTGCGGGCTGGCGTTGAGTTCATCTTGAGTCGTCATGTCGCTGCCCTCTGAAATTTCCGCCGCGCCCCGCGGGTCCGCTGACCAACCAGCGGCCGGTGATGGGCCGTCGTGGTTGGGCGTTGCGAAGAAGTAGGCAGCATTACTTGAGCCGTCACCGACCGCCGGACGCGCATTCGTCGTGGCCCTCTAGCCGTGAGAGATATTCCCGTTCTCCGGAACGGACCTAAATCGTAGGGCTGCGGATATTATTGAGCCGAATTCGAGGAACTTGGGAATGAAGAATATCTTGCCTCAAGAAGTCAGCCGATTGCGGCTGACTTGTCTGGTATGGGCAGCAACCTTCTCAGGTCTTCGTCTTGCGGCCATCGTCCTCACGCAAGTGGTGAAGTCGTGGCTCTTGAAGAGCGGCTGGGTGGCCGGGTAATGCAGACGCCGCCCAGAGCCGCATGCCGTCGCCCCGACTGCCAAAACGCGGCCGGGAGGCAATCCGTGCCCCTGCCAGACTGGCAGGGGAGCCTGGGCCAACTCCCAGACTGTCATCACAAAGCACTTGCCAATAGATACTTGCGTCTTTCAGGACAGGCGGCATGACGATTGCATGACGGGGGAACACGGACAGATACACCCCGGACCGCCGGGCCGATCACTGTTGTCAACCGGAGATTGCAAGTGGGCGCCAAACAGCTTTCCTACGCCGATGAGGCCCGTCAGAAGTTGCTCGCGGGCGTGTCCAAGCTCGCCCGGGCCGTGCGCAGCACGCTCGGGCCGCGCGGCCGCAACGCCATCCTCGACAAGGGGTGGGGTTCCCCCACGGTCACCAAGGACGGCGTCAGCGTCGCCGAGGACATTGACCTGAAGGACCCCTACGAGAACATGGGGGCCCAGCTCGTCAAGGAAGCCGCCAGCAAGACCTCCGATGTGGCCGGCGACGGCACCACGACGGCCACCGTCCTGGCCGAGTTCATCTACCGCGAGGGCCTCAAGGCCGTCGCCGCCGGCAGCGACCCGATGGCCGTCTCCCGCGGCATCCAGAAGGGCGTGGACGCCGTCGTCGAGAACCTCAAGAACGCCGCCAAGAAGATCGACCCGACCGACGAGAAGGCCATCACGGAAGTGGCGACCATCGCTGCCAACAACGACAAAGAAATCGGCGCCAAGCTCTCCGAGGCCATGAAGAAGGTCGGCGCCACCAACGGCGTCATCACCATCGAAGAAGGCAAGACGGCCGAGACCGAAGTCGTCGTCGTCCAGGGGATGCAGTTCGACCGCGGCTACCTCTCCCCGCACTTCGTCACGAACCAAGAAGACGTGACGTGCGAGATGGAGAACCCCTACATCCTCATCTACGAAGACAAGATTTCCAACGTCAAGGAACTCGTCCCGCTGCTCGAGACGTTCTTCAAGAACAACGAGTCGCTGCTCATCATCGCCGAAGACATTGAAGGCGAAGCCCTCGCCACCTTGGTGCTCAACAAGCTCAAGGGCATCCTCAAGGTCGCGGCCGTGAAGGCCCCCGGCTACGGCGACCGCCGCAAGGCCATGCTGGAAGACCTCGCCGTCCTGACCGGCGGCAAGGCGATCTTCAAGGACCTCGGCTTCAAACTCGAAGGCGTGAAGCTCGAAGACCTCGGCCGGGCCAAGAAGGTCCGCATGGACAGCGAGAACACGACCGTCACGGAAGGGGCCGGCGACAAGAAGGCCGTCGAAGGCCGGGCCGAGTCCATCCGCAAGGAAATCACGAAGACGGACAGCGAATACGACCGCGAAAAGCTGCAAGAGCGCCTGGCCAAGCTGGCCGGTGGCGTCGCCCAATTGAAGGTCGGCGGGGCGACCGAGACGGCCATGAAGGAACGCAAGGCCCTCTACGAAGACTCCCTGCACGCCACCCGGGCCGCCTTGGCCGAGGGGACCGTGGTCGGCGGCGGCGTTGCGTTGTTGAACGCCCGCAAGGCGATTGACGGCCTGAAACTGGACGGCGACGAAGCCATCGGCGCCCGCGTGCTGTACCGGGCCTTGGAAATGCCGTGCCGCATGATCGCCGAGAACGCCGGCAAGGACGGCACGGTGGTCGTGGCCCACATTCAACGCAACCAGAAGAGCAAAAACAACGAAAATTGGGGCTACAACGCGGACACTGACACTCATCAAGACATGCGGGAGGTCGGGATCATCGACCCCGTGAAGGTGACGCGCAGCGCCCTGCAGAACGGGGCCAGCGTCGCCAGCCTGCTGCTCACGACGGAAACCCTCGTGGCCGACATCCCCGAGACGAAAAAAGGCGGCGACCATGACCACGATCACCACCACGGCGGCGGCGGCATGGGCGGCATGGGCGGCATGCCCGGCATGGACATGATGTAATCAAATCCCCCGCCCGGTCAGCGACCGGGCGGGGGTTTCTTCTTCCTCAATTAAATAGCACCATCGAAGTTTTTCGGAGACCTCCCATGTCGATTCGTCCGTTGGATGACCGCGTTGTGGTCGAGCCGCTCGAAGCCGAAGAGAAGACGGCCGGGGGCATCCTGCTGCCCGACAGCGCCAAGGAAAAGCCGCAGCGCGGCAAGGTGATCGCGGCCGGCCCCGGCAAGATCCGGGACAACGGCGAGCGGACCCCGCTGAGCGTCAAGGTCGGCGACGAGGTGCTGTACGGCCGGTACGCCGGGAGCGACGTCAAGGAAGAGGGCAAGGAATTCAAAGTGATGCGCGAGGCCGACATCCTGGCCAAGATCGCCAAGTAACCGCCCCGACACCCCCCGAACACCACCACCGAGCACCCGACCAATGGCAAAGCAACTCTTATACACCGACGACGCCCGCAAGAAGCTCTTGACCGGCGCCGAAAAGCTGTCCAAGGCCGTGGGCATCACGCTCGGGCCGACCGGCCGGAACGTGATCATCGACAAGTCCTTCGGCGGCCCGACCGTGACGAAGGACGGCGTGACCGTCTCCAAGGAAATCGACCTCGCCGACCCGTTCGAGAACATGGGCGCGAAGTTGGTCAACGCCGTCGCCCAGAAGACCTCCGACTCGGCCGGCGACGGCACGACGACGGCGACCATTCTGGCCCTCGCCATCTACCAAGAAGGCCTGCGCATCATCACCGCCGGGGCCAACCCGACGGCCGTGAAGCGCGGCATCGACAAGGCCGTCGACACCGCCGGCAACTACCTCGTCAACACCCTGACGCGGCGGCTCACCAGCAAGCAGGAGATGGAGCACGTCGCGGCCATCTCCGGCAACAACGACCCGGCCATCGGCAAGCTGATGGCCGACGCCTTCGAGAAGGTCGGCAAGGACGGCGTCATCACCGTCGAAGAGGGCAAGACCTCCCTGACGACGCTCGAATTCGTCGAGGGGATGCAGTTCGACAAGGGGTACATCTCCCCGTACTTCGCGATCAACAGTCCCGACATGAAGTGCGAGTTCGACGACGCCTACATCCTGATTTACGAGAAGAAGATTTCCAGCGTCCGCGACCTGCTCCCCGTCCTGCAAAAGGTGGCCGAGACGCGGAAGCCGCTGCTCATCATTGCCGAAGACGTCGAGAGCGAAGCCCTCGCCGTGCTGGTGGTCAACCGCATCCAAGCCGGCCTCCCGGTGTGCGCGGTGAAGGCCCCCGGCTTCGGCGACCGCCGCAAGGCCATGCTGGCCGACATCGCCACCCTGACCGGCGGCACGTTCGTCAGCGAAGACCTCGGGGTCAAGCTGGAGAACGTCGGCATCCAGCACTTGGGCCAGGCGAAGCAGATCATCGTGGAGAAGGAAAGCACGACGATCATCGACGGCAAGGGCGAGACCAAGGCGATCACGGACCGCATCGGCCAGATCCGCACGCAGATGGCCCAGACGACCTCCGAGTACGACAAGGAGAAGTTCTCCGAGCGGTTGGCCAAGCTGACCGGCGGCGTCGCCATCGTCCGCGTCGGGGCGGCGACGGAAGCCGAGATGAAGCAGACCAAGGCCCGCATCGAAGACGCCCTGCACGCGACGCGGGCGGCCGTGGCCGAGGGGATCGTCCCCGGCGGCGGGACGGCCCTGCTGCGGTGCGTGAAGATCGTGAAGGACGCGGCCAAGGGCATGGACGGCGACGAGAAGCTCGGCGCCGAAATCGTGGCTCGCGCCCTGACCAAGCCGGTCCGCACCATCGCCGAGAACGGCGGCCAAGACGGCGCCGTCGTGGCCGACGAAGTGGACCTGCGCGGCGAGAAGAACGCGAACATCGGCTACAACGCCAACACGACGGAATACGTGGACATGTTCGAGGCCGGCATCGTGGACCCGACCAAGGTGACGCGGTCGGCCCTGCAAAATGCCGCCAGCATCGCCGGCCTGATGCTGACGACCGAAGTGATGATCACCAAGATCGACGACGACCACGCCGACTCCAAGGTGTCCGGCTCCGTCTCGTAACGGGGCGATGAAGTGACGACGCGATACCCCGCGACGGCCCCCCGTCGCGGGGTATCGGCACGAATGGGGGTGAGGCGTGTTTGACCCGACGTTGAAGGCTCTGCACGACATGTACCCGAACGGGTACTTGAACATGCTTTGCAGGCTGGTCGGCCTGCCGGCCGGTCAAGTCCCGGATATCGTGCAGCCCAACATCCCGCCCCGGACGGTGGACGTAGACCGGGCGTACCGCCTCACGCTGCCCGGCCCGATGGTGCTGCACGTCGAGTTCGAGAGCGGCCACCCGCGTTGGCGACCAGAGCGGTTTTTGGTGTACAATGTGCTGTTGAGTCGGCAGGAACGCTGCCCGGTCAAAACTGTCGTCGTCGTTTTGCGACCCGACGCGGATTCGCCCACGCTGACGGGCCTTCACCGAGTGACGCTCCCGACCGGGGAAGTCGTCCACGAGTGGCGGTATTCGGTGGTTCGCCTGTGGGAATTGCCGCCGGACACGTTCATGGCCGACTTGGCGACGATGCCACTGGCGACGCTGACCAACGTGCCGGACGATCAGGTGCCGGCGTTGGCGAACCGTATGATGAACGAATTTCTCAAATTGCCCACTGCCGAGCGGCAAGAATTGACGGTCAACAGTGCGATTTTGGCCGGCTTGCGGTTTGACTCTATCGTAGCGGGACAATTGTTTGAAAGGGTGGCCCAGATGCGCGAATCATCCGTGTACCAAGAAATGTTGCGGGAATGCAGGGCGGAAGTCGGGTTGCAAGTTGAGATCAAACGATTGATCAAAATGGCCTCGAAACGCTGTGGCGCCCCCGACGCCCCGACGTTGGCGGCCCTCGAAGCCGTCACCGACGAAGCCCGCCTCGACGACCTGTACGACCGGGTGGAACACGTGTCTTCTTGGGCCGAGTTGTTGGAGCCGTGACAATGTCGAACGCCCTCGGCCGGTTTCGAGAATGGGCCGCCGAAATTCGGACATGCGCGGCGGAAGTCGAAACCCCCGACATTTCAAGTGAGTCGCCAGTGTTGCTCGCGTGGGAACGAAACCATGTCGGCACGCCGGATTTTGGGTCGAAGCGCAAGAGTTTCATCGCCGCGTACACCCGTGCATATACGGAAGGTCAATTCGAAGCATCCGTTAAAATCTTGTTGGGTGCCGGGAAGACGGTATTCGGGCCGCTGACAGATGACATACGCCGCTTGATTGAAACTGTACCGTTTTCGCAGTCCCTGCTGTTCTTGCTCGACCGGGCCGAAACCGCGACGTGTTGGGCCGACATCACCGAACCGGAACCAGTCACGGAATTCGTGGCCCGTCGCGCTGAGAAGCCTGCCCGTAGCCTATCGCCGACTCTGACCTGACAGGTGCCGAATACCGATGGCAATGAAGCGCGATTATTACGACGTCATGGGCGTGGCGAAGGACGCCGAGGCGGACGCCGTCGAGAAGGCGTACCGGAAGCTCGCCCGGCTGCACCACCCGGACCGCAACGTCGGCGAGGCGGAGGCCGAGGCGCGGTTCAAGGAGATCAACGAAGCCTACGCGGTCCTCGCCGACCCGGAGAAGAGGGCGCGCTACGACCGCTACGGCCACGCCGGCCTGGAGGGCGGCGACGCCTTCGGCCCGGCCGGCGGCTCCTTCTCGGACATCGTGAACGACCTGTTCGGGGCGTTCATGGGCGGCCAGGGCGGCGGCGCCCGGCGCGGCGGCGCCCGCGGCCCGCAGCGCGGGTCCGACCTGCGCATGGCCCTCGACATCAGCTTGCTGGAGGCCGCCAAGGGGGTCAAGAAGCCGGTCAAGGTCCGGCGGCTGGAAGTCTGCCTCGAATGCACCGGCACCGGCAGCAAGTCGAACAAAAAGGCGACGTGCCCCCGCTGCAAGGGAAAAGGCGAGTTCATCCAACGGCAGGGGTTCTTTGAACTCCGGCAGGCGTGCCCGCAGTGCAACGGGTCCGGGTCCGTGATCGCCGACCCGTGCGTGAAGTGCGCGGGGGCCGGGCGCATCCAGATCGAGAAGGAAATCTCCGTCAGCATCCCGCCGGGGTCGGACAGCGGCCTGCGGCTGTTCGTCGGCGGCGAGGGGGACGCCGGGGAACCGGGCGCGCCGCGCGGCGACTTGGAACTGGTCGTCCGCGTCGCCGACCACCCGATGTTCACCCGCGAGGGGATCGACCTGTTCGTGACCGACCTGCCGATCACGTTCAGCCAGGCGGCCCTCGGGGCGACGGTGGACATCCCGACGCTCAACGGCAAGTCCACCCTGACCGTCCCGCCGGGGACGCAGACGGGCGCGGAGTTCCGCGTCCGCGGCGAAGGGATGCCCGAGTTGCGGGTGAACCGCCAAGGCGCCCCGGTGGAAAACTCCCGCCGCGGCGACCTGCGTTTGACCGTGACCGTGGAGACGCCCACGCACCTGACCAAGCGGCAGGAGGAACTGCTCCGCGAACTCGCGGAGATCGAGCACCGCCAAGTGTCCCCGGCCCGCCGGGGGTTTTTCGACAAGATCAAGACGCTGTTCACGGCCGACGCCGAGCCGACTCATTAACTGAAACCGCCCACGCCTAACCCCACCCGAGCCATGCCGAACGAACCCGAAACCGAAGACCTCCCGGCCGTCAAGCCCGACGCGCCGCCCGCGGCCGGAGCCGACAAGACGATGGAAGAAAAACTCGCCCACTTAGAAAAGCAGAACGACGAACTCCTGCGCCACTTGGCCGACTACCAGAACCGGCACAAAGAGATGCAGGCCGTCGTGAAGCGCAACACGCAGGACGTGGAGGCCCGCCAGAAGTTCGCGCACGAGAAGTTCGCCCTCGACCTGCTCAACGCCTTGGACAACTTGGAGCGGGCCGTGGACGCGGCGAACAAGGCCGGGGACAAAAGCCCGCTGACCGTCGGCGTGGTGGCGACGCAGGCCCAGATCGGCGAAGTCCTGAAGCGGCACGGCATCACGCCGATCACCGCCCTGAACCAGCCGTTCGACCCGAACCTGCACCAGGCGATCCAGAGCCAGCCCGCCGGGCCGGGCGTGGCGGCGAACACCGTGACCACGGTCGTCCAGCAGGGCTACATGATTTACGACCGGGTGATGCGGCCGGCGGCCGTTGTCGTCGCCCAGTCCGGATGACCCAACGAAATTGGAAGACACATGCCAACTTATGACTACGTTTGCGACGCCTGCGGCCACGCCTTCGAGGAGATGCAGTCCTTCTCCGCGGCCTTGCTGACCACGTGCCCGCAGTGCGGGGAAGAAAAACTGCGCCGGCTGTTCGGCACCGGGGCTGCATCCTCTTCAAGGGGTCCGGCTTCTACGAGACCGACTACCGCAGCGACTCGTACAAGCAGTCGCAGAAGACGGAGTCCGACGCCGGCAAGCCCGCGACCCCGCCGGCGGCCACACCGGCGCCGGCGTCACCGCCGCCGTCCACCGGGGGCAAATCCGACGGCGGGGGCAAGTAGGATGGCGGCCAAGAAGAAGCCGACCTGCGAGATTTGCGGCACGGCGATGCCCGGCCCGTGGACGGAGTGGCCCGCGTACCCGTTCTGCTCGGCCCGCTGCCGGACCATCGACCTCGGCCGCTGGCTCGGCGAGAACTACCGCGTGCCGTCCCACGAGCAGCCGTCGTCCACGCCGGACGAGGACGAGTAACGCGGTTTACCATTCCCCGGCGGGGCCGACCGTGCGTTACCTCATCGACGGGTACAACCTGATGCACGCCCTCGGCCTCGTCCGCAAGGCCGGCGGCGAATCCGCATGGGCGGCCTCGCGCCGACAAATGCTCGACTGGCTCGCCGACCTGCTCCCCGCCCGGCCGGCCGATGCGTTCCTCGTCGTCTTCGACGCCCAGCGCAGCACGGGCACCCTGGAAAGCAGTCGCCACCGCGGCGTCAGTGTCCTGCTCGCCCGCGGCGGGACGGCCGACGAGGTGATCGAAGACTTGGCGGCGAAGGAAATTTACCCCAAGCAACTGACCGTCGTCTCCAACGACCACCGCCTGAGAGACGCGGCCTTGCGGCATGAATGCGGTTGGACGACGTGCGGTCTGTTCACCGAAACGGTCCTGCGGCCCGTCAAAGCCCCGCTCCCCGCCGCGGACGATGCCAAGCCAGACGGCGCCGACGCGGCGGCCGACGCCGAGTTGCTGAAGGTCTTCTCGCAGCCGAAGCCGAAGGGGTAGTGTGGCGTGTCCGCGAAGTGTCGGGGACGCGACGTTCGACAGGCCAATCTCTGTTGTCGGCCCGAATTGAGTCGGGTAGCATACACTTGTCGTCCCATCCCGGAGGTCCAGCATGAGTGTTGCCGTCGCGGCCCCCCGTGCGACTCTCGCCGACTTGGCGCAGATGTCCGGAAAAGCGGAACTCGTCAACGGGGAGGTGGTGCCGCTCATGCCCACTGGTCACAGGCCCGGCCTTGTCGCCCTGCGCATCGCCCGCCGACTGGCGGACCACGCCGACGCGGCGGGGGGGTTCGCCTACGGGGACAACGTCGGGTTCGTGGTCCCCGAGTTGACGACGGGGCGGGAGTCCTTCTCGCCGGACGCGGCTTACTACACGGGGCCGGCGCCGGGGGACGCCATGCGGTTCGTGCCCGCGGCGCCGGATTTCGCGGCGGAGGTGCGGAGCGCCGGGGACTACGGCCCCGCCGCCGAGGCGGAACTGGCGGCCAAGCGCGAGGAGTACTTCGAGGCGGGGACTGCAGTGGTGTGGGACGTGGACCCGGTGGCGCGGGTGGTGCGTCGTCACCGGCTCGGCGAGCCGGGGCCGACGGTGTTCACGGCGGGCCAAGAGGCAGACGCCGAACCGGCGGTGCTGGGGTGGCGGCTGTCGGTGGATTGGTTGATGGCCTGACGGTTTGGCGCTTGCAAGCGATTCTGAGGCAGCTTGCGCTTGGCGGGCGTCGTCTGCCGCGTAAGCCGGCTTGGCGGCAATGATGATCGGCAAACTCCGAGTTGCGGGCGAGCGTTCCGGACGAGTTGATCCAAACATAGTTCGGCGTCGGAGGCAGACGTGGATCCTGAGCTACTTCGGGCGATTGAAAAGGCTTCCGAACCCAACTGGACCGCGGTGGCACAGGCCATCGGTGGGCTGGGAGCCTTGCTCGTCTCGATTTTGGGGTTCTTCCTCCTGATCCGGCAGCTCAAGCAACTCAATGAGAACACAAGGTACGACGCATACTGCAAGCACGTCGAAGACTACTCTAAGGTCTCTGAGTTCTTGATCCAACATCCGCATCTGAACGCACTCTACTACTCTCAGAATCCTGTCGTTGCCAAGTTGCCCGACGAGGAGAAGTCTTTTTACAACTTCCTCGCGCTAGTGCTGGGTTTCTATGAGCGGCTCTACATTCTCCGGTTCAAGAAACATTGGATCGACGAAGCGGCGTGGTTGACGTGGGAGCGCTGGCTCGTCGGCCAATGGTTTCCGATTAAGCTCTTCGAGGCCTTCTGGCAACAGGAAAAAGCATGGGTCGATACCGAGTTTGCTGAGTACATCGACAGGAAGTACAAAGAGTATCGAGCCCCAGCCCCAGCCCCAGCCC
>JAYUGD010001020.1:0-9153 GCA_043767785.1 Zavarzinella sp.
CGGGCCACGGGCCGGCCCCGGCCCCGACGCGGGGGCGGCCCGGAGCGAGCCGGCCACGCCCGCCGACGCGCCGGCCGGCCCGCCCCTGTTCCGCGACGTGACCGCCGAGTCGGGGGTGGCGTTCCGATACCGCAACGGGGAAGAGGCGAACCGATACGCGATCCTCGAGTCACTCGGCGGCGGGGTCGCCCTCCTTGACTACGACGGGGACGGCCTGTTGGACATCTTCGCCACCGGCGGCGGGTACTTCGGCGGCGCGGGCGGCACGGAGGTCAAGGGCCACTCGTGCCGGCTCTGGCGCAACCTCGGCGGCTGGAAGTTCCGCGACGTGACCGCGGAGGCCGGCTTGGACCGGGAGTGGTGGTACACGCACGGCGCCACGGTCATGGACTACGACTGCGACGGCTGGCCCGACCTGGTCGTCACCGGGTACGGCCGCGTCGCCGTGTTCCACAACGAGGCCGCCGGGGCCGGCCGGCGGTTCGCCGACGTCACCGACCGCCTCGGCGTCCGGGACTCCGCGTGGAGCACGAGCGCCGGCTGCGCGGACTTGGACGGGGACGGGTACCCGGACCTGTACGTGTGCCACTACGTGGACTGGTCCCCCGCCACCGACCCCGCCTGCCCGGGGAACGACCGGGCCACCGGGCGGGACATCTGCAACCCGGAGCGGTTCAAGCCGCAGCCCCACGCCCTGTTCCGCAACGAAAAGGGCCGCGCGTTTCGGGATGCGTCGGCCGACCTCCGCCCCGCGGGGCCGGGCTGCGGCCTCGGCGTCGTCCTCGCCGACCTGGACGGCGACGGCACGCCCGACGTGTACGTCGCCAACGACACGAACAACAACCACCTCTACCTTAACCGGGGCGGAAAGTTGGAGGAACAGGGGCTGCTGTCGGGGGCGGCCGCCGACGAGGGGGGGCGCCCGGACGGCAGCATGGGCGTGGATGTCGGCGACTACGACGGCACCGGCCGGGCGGCGGTCTTCGTGACCAACTTCCAGACCCAGGTGCACGCGCTCTACGCCAACTTGGGGGGCGGCCGGTTCCACCACGACTCGCTCGCCGCCGGGCTGGCCGCGCCGGGCCGGCAGGCCGTCGGCTTCGGGGCGGCCTTCGTGGACGTGGACAACGACGGGTGGGAGGACCTCGTGTATGTGAACGGCCACGTCTGGCGGCACCCCGCGGCCGGGTCGCCCGCGCAGGCCCCCGTGCTCATGCGAAACGTGGAGCGGAACGGCCGCCGGTTCTTCCGCGACGCCGGGGCGGCCGGCGGCCCCTTCTTCCGGGCGCCGGCGCTGGGCCGCGGGCTGGCGGTCGGCGACTTGGACAACGACGGCCGGCCGGACTTGGTCGTCAGCCACACCAACGGCCCCCTGACGCTGCTGCGGAACGAGGCCGGGGCCGATGCCCCGAACCGCTGGCTGGGCGTCGCCCTCGTCGGCCGCGGCCACCGCGATGTCGCCGGGTCGACCGTCGTCGTCGAGGCCGGGCCGCGCACGTGGACCAAGTTCGCCCGCGGGGGCGGCAGCTACTTGTCGGCCGGGGACCGCCGCCTGGTGTTCGGGCTGGGCACGACGGAGCGCGTCGACCGGGTGACGGTGAAGTGGGCGTGGGGCGGGACGGAGACGTGGGACGCCCCGGAGCCGGGCGGGTACCGGGAGCTGCGGGAGGGCGACCCGGCCGCGCGGCGGCCGGGCGCCGGCGCCCCCTGAAACGAACCCTTTTGCGGAGACTCGGATGGCGCGTTCACTGATTGGCCGGGGCTGGCCGGCCCTCCTCGTCGCCGGCGTGGCCGCCGCCGGCGTCGCCGTCGCCCTCCGGCCCGGCCCGCCGCCGAAGGCCCCGGCCTGGGAGCCGCCCGGCGGGGGCCGGCCGGGCCTCAAGTACCAGCCGCGCAAGGAGACGGACACCAGCGGGTTCATCGTCCTGCTGTCGGTGATGCAGCCGTGGAAGGACGCCCGGTCCCTCGAAGACATCGCCAAGTCGTTCGACCGGCTCGGGGACAAGGGGGTCGAGATGCTCGACCGGACGCGGGCCGCCCGGCCGCTCTCGCCGGCCCTGACTTCGGAGTTGCTGCTCCTCCGGGCGGCGGCCCTGTGCTACGAGGGCCGGACGGTGGAGGCGGCCCGGACGCTCGACGAGGCCCGGGCGGCCGCCGAGGGGGACCCGGACGCCGCCGAGGAGTGGCTGTACACGGTCGTCTTCTTCCAGGGCGTCGCCGGCCTCCGCCTCGGGGAGGACGAGAACTGCGTCCAGTGCCGCGGCGAAAGCTCCTGCATTCTCCCGATCGCGCCCGCCGCCGTCCACGCCAACCCCCGCGGCTCGCGGCTGGCGGTCCGGTACTTCACCGAGTACCTGGAGCGGTTCCCGGCCGATCTCGGCGCCCGGTGGCTGCTCGCCGTCGCCCACATGACGCTCGGCGAGTTCCCGGCCGGCGTCGACCCGCGCTTCCGGCTCCCGCTCGACGGGTTTTTGACGTCCGAGGCCGACATCGGCAAGTTCCGGGACATCGGCCACCTGACGGGCGTCAACCGGCTCAACCAGGCGGGGGGGGCCGTCATGGACGACTTCGACGGCGACGGCCTGCCGGACATCGTGGTGACGACGATGGAGGCGGCCAAGCCGATGGCCTTCTACCGGAACAAGGGGGACGGGACGTTCGAGGACCGGACCGCGGCGGCCGGCCTCGCCGGGCAGTTGGGCGGCCTCAACTGCGTCCAGACCGACTACAACAACGACGGCCGCCTCGACCTCTTCGTCTTCCGGGGGGCGTGGATGCCGTTCCCCATGCGGCCGAGCCTGCTGCGGAATAACGGGGACGGGACGTTCACCGACGTCACGCGGGAGGCCGGCCTGGACGAGCCGGTCAACAGCAACGGCGGCGCGTGGGCCGACTTCGACGGCGACGGCCGCCTCGACTTGTTCGTGTGCTGCGAGCGGCAGGCCAACCGGCTGTACCGCAACAAGGGGGACGGCACCTTCGAGGACGTGGCGGCCCGGGCCGGGGTGGACGGCCCGGACAAGGGCTTCTCCTGCTGGGCCTGGGACTACGACAACGACGGGCTGCCCGACCTCTTCGCCACCAGCTACGACCGCTCCCTGGACGACGCCGTCCGCGGGCTGACCGGGGAGCCGCACACCCGGCACACGTCCCGGCTGTACCGCAACAAGGGGGACGGCACCTTCGCCGACGAGACCCGGGCGGCCGGCCTGGACAAGGTGTACGCCGCCATGGGGAGCAATTTCGGCGACTTCGACAACGACGGGTTTTTGGACTTCTACCTGGGCACCGGCGACCCCAGCCTGACCACGCTCGTCCCCAACCGCATGTTCAAAAACATGGGCGGCCGGCGCTTCGTGGACATCACCGCGTCGGCGGGGACGGGCCACTTGCAGAAAGGCCACGGCGTCGCGTGTGGTGATTGGGACCGCGACGGCAACGTCGATATCTTCATCCAGACGGGCGGGGCGGTCAACGGGGATCGGTACCACAACATCCTGTTCCAGAACCCCGGGCACGACAACAACTGGCTGACCGTCAAACTAGTCGGCTCCCAGTCGAACCGCGCGGCGATCGGGGCGCGCGTCAAGGCCGTCACCGCGGGGGCACGGCCGCAAACGGTGTTCCGCACCGTCAGCTCCGGCAGCAGCTTCGGCGGCAACCCGCTGACCCAGACCATCGGCCTCGGCAAGACAGAGCGGGTGGCCCTGTTGGAGGTCACATGGCCCGGCCGGGGCGTCCAGACGTTCCGGGACGTCGGCATCAACCAAGCGGTCGAAATCACGGAGGGGGCGGCCGACTACCGCCGCCTGGACTGGAAGCCGGTTCCCGTCCCCAAATGACCCGGGCCGGGCCGCGCCCCAAACAACCGCCGCGGGAGCCGTCGGCGTTCTCCGTCAGGCGAGGACCGCCGTCACGACTTCGCCGCGGACGTCCGTGAGGCGGAAGTCGCGGCCAGCGCGCCGACGGTCAGCCAGTCCCGGCGCGTCAGGCCGTCGCAGTATTGTTTGTTGGACCCGAGAATGCGAATCACGCGGCGCCTCGCGGCGGTGGGGTGGGAAAAGGAATTGTACCGCCCGGCGGGCGAATAGGGGATGCCAAGTCTCGACGGCTCCCCGTGACGTGGCCTACGGCGCGACATCGGGCCGGCTGTGCCGGCTGGCCGAGTTGCGCCGGCTCCGGGCCGCGTGCCCCGCCCCGATTCCCTGCCCAATCGGTAAGCCTTCTCGGCCCACCGGATAGAATTCGGGTGTGGCGCCGCGTCGGCGCCGGGGAGCGCGAACCGCATGGGCGCCGGGCCGCCGTACCAGTTCTCCGGACACGAGTCGTTTCCGCTGCGCTACCCGTGGCTCAAGAAGGGCTACGACGCCGTGACGGCCGACGCCGGGGTCTTCCTGCGCGACGACGCGACGACTGTTCTGGGCGTCGGCAAGAACATGGTGCGGGCCATCCGGCACTGGGGCTTGGCCGCCGGCGTGATCGAAGACGCCGACGACGGCCTGCGGCCGACGCGCCTGGGCCGCCTGCTGCTGGCCGACGACGGCCTCGACCCGTACCTCGAAGACCCGGCCAGCCTTTGGCTGATCCACTGGCAACTGGCCACCAACCGCCACCGGGCGGCGACGTGGTTCTGGGCGTTCGGGATGTTCCACGAGCCGGAGTTCACGCGGGAGACTATGACGGCCGCCTTGGTCCAGTGGACGCAGGCCCTGCCCGGCAAGCGGGTGGCCGAGAGTTCCGTGAAGCGAGACGTGGACGTGTTCCTGCGCACCTACGCCCCGGCCCGGCCCGGCCGCGGGGACGCCGCCGAGGACACGCTGGACTGCCCCCTCGCCGAACTCGGCCTGATCGCCCTGCCGGCCGGCGGCCACGCCTACCAGTTCCGCCGCGGCGAGCAGCGCGGCCTGCCGGACAACGTGCTGCTGTACGCCGCCCTGAGTTTCTGGGACGCGCACCGTCCGGCGGCCGGCACGCTGGCCCTGCAAGACTTGGCCCGCCTGCCCGGCGCCCCCGGCCGCGTGTTCAAGCTGGACGAGGCCTCCCTCGCCGGCCGGCTGGAGCGGGCCGAGGAGTTGACCGACGGGGCCGTCACCTACGGGGAGACGGCCGGCCTGCGGCAACTGTACCGCCGCCGGCCCGCGGACGCCCTCGACGTGCTGGCCGGCGCCTTCGCCGCGGGGGCCACGCGATGACCGACCGCCCCACGCTCGACGCCCTTGTGACCGTCACCCCGCGGTTCGCCCGCTCCGTGTCGCTGACGCGCGACGCCGCCCGGCCGGACGCCCTGGCCGGCTACGTCCTCACGCCCAACGGCCGGGCCGTCTTCGCCCGATTGGCGGCGGCCCTGCGCGGCGAGAGTTCGACGCGGGCGTGGTCCGTCACCGGCCCGTATGGCTCCGGCAAGTCCGCGCTGGCACTGCTGATCGCCCAAGCGCTGGCCGGGGACGACAAGCCGCTGCGGGCGGCGCGGGCGTTCCTGGCCGACGCCGACGAGCAGGTGGCGCCGGCCTTGTTCGGGCCGGGCAGCGTTCTCGCGGCCCCGCCCGGCCGGCTGTTCCCCGTGCTGGTGACCGGGTCACGCCGGCCGCTGGACAAGGCCCTCGCCGCCGCGTTGGCCGCCGCCCTGCGCGGCATCGCCAGCCGCGGCCGCCGGCCTCAGCTCATTGACAAATTGGAACGCTTGGCCGCGCAACCGGAACCGGCGGGGGCGGCCGTCGTCCCGCTCTTTGAAGAAGCGGTCGAATACGCGGCCCGGCCCGGCGGGGAGTCGGCCGGCCTGCTGTTGGTGGTGGACGAACTCGGCAAGTTCCTGGAGTACGGGGCCGCCCACCCGGAGCAGGGGGACGTGTTCGTGTTGCAGGAATTGGCCGAGGCCGCCGCCCGGTCGGCCAAGCCGTTCCTGGTGGTGACAATCCTGCACCAGGCCCTCGACCGCTACGCCGACCACCTCAGCCCCGGCCGGCGGGCCGAGTGGGCCAAGGTGCAGGGCCGCTTTGAAGACGTGGCCTTCGAGGAGCGGGCCGAGCAAGTCCTGCGGCTGATCGGCCACGCGATCCGGCCCGCCGACGTCAAGCCGCTGCGCCGGCAGGCGATCGCTTTGGCGAAGGAGGCGGTCGCCGCCGGCGTGCGGGCCGGGTCGATGCCGGCCGACGAACTGCGGGAGTGCTTGGCCGCCGCGTACCCGCTGCACCCGCTGACGGCCGCCGTGCTGGGGCCACTGTTCCGGCAACTCGCCCAGAACGAGCGGTCGCTGTTCGCCTTCCTGGCCTCGGCCGAGCCGCACGGGTTCCAGGAGTATTTGCGCGACCACACGGCCGCGGACGGGCCGTACCGCCTCGACCGCCTGTACGACTACGTGACGGCCGCCCTCGGCCCGGCGCTGTTGGCGCTGTACCGCGGCAAGCGCTGGGCCGAAGTGCAGACGGCCCTCGACCGCCTGCGCGACGCGGGGCCGGCTGAAATCCGCCTGGTGAAGACCATCGGCGTGTTGCAAGCGCTCGGCCCGGCGACCGGCATTCCGGTATCCGCGGACATCCTGCGGTTGGCCGGGCGCGGCGAACACACCGACGCGCAGACGGACGCCGCGCTGGAATATCTGGTCCGGCGGTCGGTCGTGGTGTACCGCCGCCACGCCGGCGGGTACGCCCTGTGGGAAGGCAGCGACGTGGACTTGGACGAGCGCCTCCGGGCCGCCCGCCAAGCCGTCGAGCAGGACCAGCGCCTCGCCCCGTTCCTGACCCGGCTGGCCCCGCCGCCGGCCCTCATCGCCCGCCGCCATTACTTCCAGACCGGCACGCTATCTCGCGCATGACGTAATATAAGGCGCATGTCTACGCCTGCTTCAGACCGACAACTCACGAGTTCGGCGCCCGAAGACATCTTCGCGACGCTATTTGTTCAAGTTTTTGGGCTTGAGAAAGCCTCGCTGTTGCATCCGCAATACCCCGTCGAGGACATTTACGGCGTCAGCCGGTTCATCGACTTCGCGCTGCGGACGGCCGACGAAAAAGTGGCGTTCGAGGTGGACGGACTGATCTGGCACGTGCCGGACGGGGAGCGCATCGCCGAGTACGAGAATCAACTTCTCCGGCAGAACAGCCTGATCCATCAGGGTTGGCGGGTGTTCCGTTGGACGGATCGACAAGTGACCGACGAGCCTGAGCAAATCAAGGAACAACTTGCCCTGTTTCTGGAACGTGTCCCCGGGCTGCTCGAGTTCGATGATTTTCTGCCGAAGCAACACGGTGAAGTCCTCGAACTACGCGGACATCAGGAAGAGGCTCTCCGCGCTCTCGACGAATTGCGGGCTCGCGGGAATACGATTGCTCTCCTGCAACACGCGACGGGGACGGGGAAAACCGTGACAGCCATTGCCGACGCCAAGCTGGCGGGCGGCCGAGTTTTATTCATCGCCCACACGAAGGAACTGGTCAATCAGGCCGTGGGCAAGTTCGAAGAACTTTGGCCCGAAGCGACATGCGGGCGGTTCCTCGACGCGGTTCACGATTTGGAAGAGCATGTGATCGTCGGTACAGTGCAAGGTGTTTCCAACAATCTCGTCAAGTTCAAGTCCGACGACTTCGCCTATCTGATCATTGACGAGGCGCACCATGCCACGGCGGATTCGTACCAACGGATACTTCGTCATTTCAAGCCGCGGTTCACGCTGGGGCTGACCGCAACGCCGGATCGGGCCGACGGCGAGTCAGCCCTCGAGATCTTCCGCAACTCGGCGCACCGGCTCGGTTTGCGGGAAGCCGTGGAGTGCGGCGAACTCGTACCGATCCGTTGCGTTCGCGTCGAAACGAATGTGGACCTCTCACGGGTGCGGTTCAATGAAGTCCAATACAACCGGCGTGACGTTGAACAGGCCGTTATGGTGCCGGGCCGGGATCGGCTGATCGTTGAGACATACCTCGACCACGTCAGGGGTCGCAAGGCCGTCGTTTTTTGCGTCAACGTCCGTCACGGAGAAGAACTGGCCGCGTTGTTTCAGGCTCACGACATTCCGGCGAGGAGCGTGTCCGGGCGCATGTCAGCGCGGGACCGAGCGTCCGCGCTCGAAGCATTCGCCAAGGGGAGCGTTCGGGTTCTCTGCGCGTGTGACCTACTGAATGAGGGGTGGGATTGCCCGGACGTTGAAGTGTTGTTCATGGCCCGGCCGACGCTGTCAAAAGTCATCTACCTACAGCAACTCGGCCGGGGCACACGAAAAGCGCCGGGCAAGGACTCGCTCATCGTGTTCGATTTTGTGGACAACGCCGGCAAATACAACGCTTCGCTGAGTCTGCACCGGATTTTGGGTAACAAGTCGTATCGACGCGGCGGCATGGTGTTGGGCACCCCCGAAGCGATGGCGGCCGAACAGCAAGCCTTGGCCCGCGGCGAACGCCCGACGCAAACGCTCCCGGTGAGCCTGTGGGCGACGGATTACCGCGAAATCGATGTGTTCGACTGGCAGGAGTGCGTCAAAGGGATGATCTCCAGTTCGGACTTGGAAATTGAATTGGGAACCACGGAAGGCAAAATCCGCGACGCGGTGAACCGTGACCTTTTGGCCCCGGATCACGAACTCGCCCTCGGGGAGCGGACATACTTCTACTTCCATCGTGACCGCGCGGAGGACATTCGGGTTCAACTCAACATTCCCAAGGTCGATGACGAATCAATCCGCGGGCTGTTTCTGGATTTCGTGCAAAAAATGGACATGGCCGCCTCCTACAAGCCGGTCATGCTTGAAGTCCTCATCCGGGCGGCCGACGACAAAGGGCGGGCGAAGCTGGCGGACGTTGCGCAAGCGTTCCGCGATTTTTACCATCAACGACAAACGGCCGGCTTGCCGGTCGAGCGACCGTCCGCCCGCATGGCGGACCCCGCCGCCATGACGCTTGAGGCGGCCCGTGACGTGATGCTCGACATGCCGTTTCGAAAGTTCGAACAGCGGAAGTTTTTGCAGCACGACCGACGCGACTTGGCTTTCATCCGGTTCGCCCCGGCCCTGTGGCGACAACTCACTGCCGAAGACATGACCGCGGTGCAGGAGCTTTGTTCGGCCAAGATCAACGCGTACTTCGTACGGCTCAACAATGGATGAATGCCCATTCTGCGTCTGTCCGGCCGACCGTGTGGTCGATGCCAATAGCCTTGCATACG
>JAYUGD010001021.1:0-9139 GCA_043767785.1 Zavarzinella sp.
ACAGTGTTCCAGTTCCGGCCGCCCCTTCAGGGCTTGGTCGTTGGTGGGTTCCAAGTCCAGGCCCTCCCGGGCCTGGCTACAAGCGGCCGCTCCGTTGGAGCTTAAATCCAAGAAGGCGGTTGGGATCGTTTCCCTTCCGTTTAAGGCATTGGCCCCACGACGATCGTCCCGTTTCGACATCGGCTCACGCCGTCCCGGTCAGCGGCTCGTCCCAAATCTCCAATTGCTTCTGCAACTGGGCGAACGTCAGCTTCACCGGCTCGGCCGGTTTCGGCGGCAACGTCGCCTCGTGTTGGACGCGCTCGACTTCTTCGTGCAGCTTGCGGAGCCATTGCGGCACGTCGAGGCCGACGCCGATGGGGTGGGCGGCCAGCGGTTTGAGTTGCTCCCAGAGTTTGAGGAACGCGGGGCTGTCTTGGCCTTTGCGGTCGCGGGCGTCGCGGGCGGCCGGTTCGACCAAGGCGCAGAGGCGGTCCAAGGCCAGCGGGCGCAGGAAGCGTTCTTCGATGCGGTCGCGGATTGTCCGCAGGCGGACAGCGTGTTCGGCTTCCTTTAAGGCCAACTTCTCGATCAACTCGGCGGCCAGCGGCTTGGAGAAGTCGGCGATGCTCTTCTCCCACCGCTCGGCGACTTCGGGCAGGCCCTTGCGGCACAGTTCTTCGTGGGCCAACACCAAGGGCCGCATGCGCCAGGCGTAGCGCTCATACTTGGCCTTGAGCCGCAGGAAGTCGAGCAGGACGTACAGGTTTTCGCCGTAGTCGGACCACGTCGTCGTCGTGTTGTAGTCGCGGTACTCCTCGTAGTGCTCGGCGACGGTGTGAAGCACGATTTCCAAATACTGCACGGCCGCGGACCGGCCCAGCGTCCCCTTTTCCAAGTCGCGCAGCAGCTTCTCCGGCTTGTGGTCGGCGTCCTTCTCGGCGAGGCTGTCCAGCCAGTCGCCGACGCCGCGGTGCAGCAGGCCGCGGACGTTGCCGTAGGTCAGGAAGTGGGCGGTGAAGAGTTCGCGGCCGTACTTGGCCACGAAGTTGCGGAACGGCCCCCACTCGCTGTCGTCCATCACGGCCTCGATGGCCGACAGCCGCAGCGTGGTGCTGTGCTGCACCCAGATGTCGAGGAAGGAGTCGGCGATCTTGCGCAGGATTTCCACCAGCGATTCGGTGCTGGCCGTCGCGTCCCGCTCCCACTGGCGGGCGGCGTCGAGCAGCGTGGACACCACGGACCGCAGGGCGATGCGGAACAGGCGGTCGAACTCGGAGACGCGGCGGCCGGACTCGGGGCCGTTGCGCTCCATCGCCTTCGCCAACTTCACCAAGTGGTACGTCTCGCGGATCAGGCCCAGCGGCGGGAAGTGCTCGAACAGCGACTCCATCAGGGCCAGCGTCGTGCGGGCCTTCAAGATCGGCTGCGGCTCGCCTCCCTCGGACAGCGGCACGCATAAGAGCGGCTCGGCCGACAGCCCGTGAACTAGCTCGGACAACGTCTCGCGCACGGCGTCCTCGTCCCGCCCGGCTACCGCCCGCTCCAGCAGGCCGGCCGACTCTTCCCAGCCGCTGTCCAGCAACGCCTCGTCGGCCGCCGCGCCCGGCACGATGGCCTGCAACGCCCGAATGGCCCGGCCGACTTGCACGCAGGCGTCCAAGGCCACGTCGGTCAGGTGGTCGCGGGTCATGCGGCGGCGGTCGTACTCCATCATCTCGTCCACGCCGCCGACGGACGCCGGCACCTTGATCTCGTGGACCGCGTGGACGAAGAATTGCAACTCCTCGTGCCACAGCCGGGCCGTCTCCAGCCAGTGCCGCGGCGTGGCGCCGCTGACCACTTTCGGGGACACATGCTGCGACGCCGGGACGTTCACCGGCCACGTCCGGGCGGTCACGCGCCACAGTTCGGCGATGCCGGAGAGGAACGCGAGGCGCTGCTCCAAGTCGTCGGCGGCGGACTCCAGCGGGAAGTCGCCGGTCGCCAGCGGGCCACTGCCGGCGACGGCCGCGTCTTCGCCGTCGTCCGTCGAGTCCTCGTAGCTCATCTCGTCGTAGGCCGACTCGAATTTCTTCCCGCGTTCCGGCCGGTCTTCGCCCGTCGGCACGTCCGGCACGTCCCACAGGGCCTCGGCGTTGGCCTCCGTCAGCGAGAAGAATCTTGCGACCAAGGTCGTCGCCTCGTCCGTGGTCATCACGCCGTCGAGCCACTGCCGGGCCAGTTCGTGGAAGGAGACGGTGCCCTCTTCGAGCGAGGCGTTTTCCGCCTCACTCAGCCACGCGATCAGGAGGGCGAGCGACGCCCGCCAGTCCCGCTGGAGCAGCAGCGCCTCGATCACCTGGGCGAACGCGGCCGACGACGTGAAGCCGTCCCGGCGGTCGCGCCAGAAGGCGATGTCTTCCTTCGCCCCGGCCTCGTTGGCGAAGACGCGGCGGTTCCACGCGGCGAGGGCCTTCGCCACATGCAACGCGGCCTCGGCCCGTTCGCCGCCGTGCAGCCGCGTCACGTCGTTCACTTCGTAGGCGGCGAACTGGTCCCACCACTCCGCGAGGGCTTGCACTTGTCGCGTGAGTTGGTCTTGCAAAGCCGCCTCGCCGGCCGCGGCGGTGTCGGCCAGCAGGCGGGCGTAGATGTCGAACTGCCGCGTGAGGGCATCGATCAACTCCTCGTTGCGGGAGTCGTGCGAGCTGTCCTCGCGCGACTGGAACAGCGGGAACAGCCCCTGGAAGCCGAGGATGTTCCACGGGTCGGCCAACGCCCCGCAGCCGATGCCGCGGTGGATCAGGTCTTCCACGTCGGGCAGCGTCTTGGCGGCGGCCCCGAGATCGTTGTGCAGGATGGCGAGTTCGGCGGCCGTCTGGCGGATGGCGATTTCAGAAAGAAGCCGGGCCGAGGCGGTAGGGATGAGGGCGGCGTAGTGTCGGCTGGCGTCCGGGTAGCCGAGTTGGGCGAGGATCAGGGCCAGTTCGTGGTTTTGAAGTTGCCCGGCCCGCTGCTTGGCCAGTTCGAGGTTCAGGTGTTGCCGGATGCCCCCGAAGGGCTGTTTGAGCCGCTTGGCCTCGGCCCGCAACAGCTCCCCGTGTTCGCCGGGGACGGTTTGCAGCAATTTCGTGTAAAAGGCGTCCCGGTACTTGGCCACGTCCGGCACCAGCGTCGCCAAGCGGGCGTCGGAGTCGTGCGTCGTCGGCCCGGCCCCGCACACGCCGGACGCCATCAGGATCGTCCCCGCCAGCACGGCCGACGCTTCAAACAGGATCGCCGCGGTCACGTCGTTGAGCGTCTCGTGCGTGGCCGGCGGCTTGCCGATGCGCGTGAGCAGGGCGTCCAGCACGGTCTGCCGGACGACGAAGCGGTGGTAATAGCCTTTGTTGTCGATCAGGTGCGGATCCCACTCGCCGAACAGGTAGTTCGGCCGGCGGTTGACCGGGTGGCCGTGGTCGTAGGCCCGCGGGTCGAAGGCTAGCTCTTGCAAGCGGTGCAGCTCGAACCACGCCTCCCGGCAAATCTCCTCGGGGGCGTCTTCCAGAATCGCCATCGTCTGCTCGATGATGCGCTCGTACGGCCCGGCCGCCACGCCGGCCCCGCGGATAAACAGCGGCACGGGCCGCATTCTCTCGTGCGGGTAGAACTCGGTCTGCTGCCGGGTTTCCAACAGGGCGATGGGGCGGTGGCCCACGTAGTCGTTGAGTTGCAGGATGGCCGCGCGGGAGATGCGCCGTGTCTCCGTCCATGGGCTGCCTTGGGCCAGGACGGCCTCCATCACCCGCACGCAGAAGAAGGCGTTGAAGAGCCGCTCTTCGGTCTGGTGGCGCAGCAGGTCGTCGTGGAACAGGCGGTACTCCGGCAGGACGACATCGAAGGCCAGTTCGACGACGGCCTTCGCCCGCGACGAGTCGCGGAAGGCGGCGGACCCGGATTGCTCAAGTTGTTCCGCCTGGGCGGCCAGCCAGGCGCGGAAGGCTTCCCACGGCTTCGCCTCCCCGCGGGCGATGAAGTGGCGGAAGGCCTCGTTGACGCCGCGCTGGAACTTCGGGTCGGGCCGGCCGTCCGAAAAGTTCAGGTAGCCCAGCAGCGTGGTGGGCGATACCTGACCGGCCAACTCGTCCGCTGATCGTTCCATCGTTCACTTTCCACAAGCCCCGCGTCCGGCAATGCGGTTCAAGATACTCGGAACCCCATGCCTAGGGGAAGTCAGATGTTGGATGAATCGACGCGAAGGGGGGTCGGGGGCCGGCCGGGCCTTGGGTGAACGGCCGTCACCCGCCCGCGGGAAGGGGGGTGGAGTCTCGCCATCGCAAGCAGTTTCAACGGCGGGTTGCCGCGGCCGGGATTCAACCGCCAAACATCACTTTCCCGCCATCGCCTTCGCCACGGCGTCCGCGAACGGGACGGCGTCGGCCCCGGAGCCGGCGGTGACGAGGGGGCCGTCCGTCACCACGCGCTGGTTGCGCTGCCAGTTGATCGGGCGGGCCAGGTTGCCCGGCGACCCGACGGCCGAATAGGCGGCTGAGTGATTGTCCAAGTAGCCGAGGCGGGCCAACACTTGTTGGCCGCCGCAAATGGCGGCGACGGGCTTGCCGGCCGTCTGGAAGGCGTCGATCACGCGGCGGGTGACGGCTTGGTACTCGTCCACGAACGGCTTGACTTGGAACCCCACGAACACGACGGCGTCGAAGTCGGCGGCGGACAACTGGTCGTTGAACAACAGGTCCACGGTCACGTCCGGGCCGGGGCTGGTTTGGCCCGGGGCTTGCCGCGAGACACGGGCGGGGGCGGCGGTCGTGACGGTGCAGCCGAGTTGTTCGAGGCGGGCGCGCGCCGGCTGGTAGTCGTCGTTCCACAAACCCGCCGGCGGCAGAATGAACAACGCCCGCCGTCCTTTGGTGGCCGCCGTGGTCCCGAGATCGCGCCCCGTGTTGGCCGTGGCCGACTTGGTGTCGCGTCCTGAAGTCGCAACGCGCGGCGGCCGCACGGCGAAGTAAATGGCGGTGACGAGGAGCAGCGAAATCACCCCCGCGCCCGCGGCCAGCAACGGCAGCGGGACGCTCCGCCGGCGCTTCGCCTCCCACTCAATTCTGGCGCGGGGCATCGGGGCCGTGTCCCCGTCGCGGGCGGCGGTTACGGGCGGCGGCGGCAACTCGGGCAGCGGGACGGTCGGCTCCGTGTTTTTCATCAACGGCGCCAAGTCGGCCGCCACCTCAGCGGCGGTCGCGTGGCGGTCGGCCGGGTTCTTCGCCATCATCTTGCGGACGACGCCCGCGATGTCCTCGGGGATGTCCGGGCGAATCGCGCGGGCGGGTTGGGCCGGCTCGCGCGTATGGGCGAGGTTCGCCAAGGTGTCGGCGGCCGGGTGTTGCAGCGTTTGACAGCACTCGTCGCAGGCGGAGACGTGGTCCGCGACCGCGGTCAACTCCGCGTCCGGCAGGCGGCCGTGCGCGAACAGCGCCAGTCGCTTGCGGCTCGGGTGGAGGTCGGTCTGGTCGCTCATGGTCGGTCCGGCGAATGCGTGGCCCATAACTAGGAATGGCTACGGGCGGGGAAACCTTTCATGAAACTCAGTCGATCAGCCCCTCGGCCTCCTGCCGCAGGCGGGCCATCACCCGCGACTTGGCGATGAACACGGCGTTCACGGTCATCCCCAGTGAGGCCGCCACGTCTGCGGCCGGGCGGTCTTCCAGCACGAACCCCTGGAAGGCTTTCCACGTCTTCGGCTCGAATTGCGGCTCCAGCATCGCCAACAGTCGCCGGGTCACGTACAAGTCGTGTTCGCGGTCCCATTCCTGACTCAGCGGGTTGTCGGAATCTTCAAGCTGGTCGAGGAGGCCGCCGAAGTCCGTCCCCCCGTGGGCCGCGGGCGTGATCTTCTTGGCCCGCCAGAACTCGCGCACGCGGTTGACAGTGATGGTCCGCAGCCACGCCCGGAACGCCCCGACTCGCTGGTTGTGCTGAAACTCCGGGAACCGCCGCACCACGACGGCCAACACGTCCTGGGCCAAGTCCTGCGCGTCGTCGGCCCGCACGCCCTGCCGCGTCAGCCAGTGGTGGATCAGCGGCGTGTACAAGTCTACGAGCCGGCCCCAAGCGTCGTCCTGGCCGTCCTTCATCCGCCCCAACAAACTCGCCGACGTCGCGTGCATCATTGGGCCTCTCCTCGGGACAGTTTACACGACGTCGGGTGAGGAAGCGATTGTGATTGGCGACTCGATCAAGTACATTCAGGGTGATTGATTCAACACGCGAGATAGGGTGCTGAGCGATGGTGATTGCAGACCCGTGGCCGGCGGACGTGCTCTGCGAACACGCTTCCGGCTAAGTTCCGCGCATCAATTACACGGATCAATCCAGCCATGCCAGACGCACCCGACCGCTTGAAACTTTGGATCTGGCTTCTCCTCGCCGTCTGGGCGGCCGCCGGCGTGGCGGGGATCGTCGCCGACGAGCAGACGCGCAACGGCGGGGGCGATCCCGCGCAGCTTGAGGATCAAAAAGACAAGGACCGACTCGCCGAAATCAGAGGCCTTCTCCAAAAGTCCGAGTCGGGGCCGGAGGAGACGGAACGGTTTCCGCTGAAACTGTTCGTGACCGGGGAGTTCGGCGGAATTGAAGACGTCAGTCACCCGAGGGCCGTGGATCCCGATTCGGGGCGGCCGTGGGGGAAGGGGAGAGTCGTCTCCAAGCTGCGAGACGCGAGAACCGTGTTGATTTTTCAGAGGAACGGCGGGGCGCTGGACTTCCACTTCGTTCAGATCGACACCCCGGCCCGCCAGCGCTTTGTCCGCAGACGGGTTGAGATTCCGCGGGCCGAGGAGGACGCGCTCAGGGCCCTGCCCGACGGCGGTCGGGCGCTGGCCGACGCGAAGCGGGATGCCGAGGAAAAATTGTTCGTCGAGGTGTGCTTGGCCGTGATGGAGGAGACGGACGGCCGAGTCACGGTCGCGGAATGCTTGTGGCGAATGTTCCAAGTGTGCTTTGCCGTCCACGCGCTCTCATTCGCGGCCGTGTGGTGCATTGGCGTTTTCTGGCTCCAAGAGGGCTGGGAGGCGTTTGTGTGGATTCTTTACCTCTCTTTCGTGTGTTACGGCCTGTCGATCCTCATGTTGTCCCTCGCCACGCTGGGCGGGGCGCCGAATTTTGTCTGGTCGCTGGCGCTCGTGGGCGCGGTGTCGGCCATTCATTTGCCGGCGCTGATCCGTGTGTCCCGCCGCCTCGTGTGGAATAAGGCCGTCGATGTCGCGGAAAAACTCAGCAGTCAGGCCGTCGGCAACCGCGGGAACAAAGTGATCATCGAGACGGTTTTCCGGCGCGTGACGCTGACGGGGCGAAAAGCCGGCGCGTACTGGACGATTCAACTGGCGATGATCGTGGCCCAATACGTGGGGTTCGTTTCGTACGCGATTCTGACCTTGCACTTCTGAGCATGGCGCCCAGTGAGTCGGCGGTTTTCCCTGGCCAGATCCGTTAGTGGCCGTGACGTCCGCGACCTGAGAATGAGAGAAGTCTGTTGCACACGGGCGGACGTTCCGGTTTCTGCCGGTGGCATCGCGGCGTAAGAATGAAACCATTTGCCCCCCGGCCTGTCGGCCGGTATCCTCGGATAATGACTTCATCGCCCGCCCTGCTGTCCAAGGTTCCTCACTCATGCTTCGCATCCTCGGCTCCCGCAAGCGACTGTGCGACGGGCTGACCCGTCGTGATTGGCTGCTGGCCAGCGCCGCGGGGATTGGCGGGCTGCTGCCATCAAGCAAAAGCACGGCGAAGACAACGGGCACAACCGGGTTCGGGTCGGCGAAGAACGTCATTTTGCTCTACCCGTTTGGTGGGCCGAGCCACATCGAAACCTTTGACATGAAGCCGGGGGCGCCGGCCGAAGTGCGAGGGGAGTTTAAGACGATCCGGTCCACGTTGCCAGGGTGCGACGTTTGCGAATACCTGCCCGAGACGGCGAAGGTGATGGACAAAGTCACCGTGCTGCGGTCGCTGCACCACGTTTGGAACTTTCACGGGATGCAGTGGGCGACGACGGGGTTGCCGGCCGGGTCGATCCCGTTGGAGGAGACGCTACGGCACCCGGGGCATTCGCCGTTCGTGGGGTCGATCTTCGCCCACCTCACGCAGCAGCGGGACGGGGCGAAGCCGGCGGGGGCGGTGCCGGACAACGTCATTTTGCCGTGGGTGCTCAGCACGCAGCGGAAGGCGGCCATGTACGCCCGGCCGCACGCCTCCTATTTGGGTAATGCCTTCGACCCGGTGTGGGGCAACTTCAAGGGGACGGCCACCAAGACCGTGACGCGGGCCACCAACGGGCCGGCCGAGGAGTTTCGTGACCCGTACCTCGGCCTCACGCCCGACAGCCGTTTCGAGATCGCCCCCGGCACCGAGCCGGCCGCCGGCATGACGCTCGACAAACTCAACGGCCGGCGGTCGCTGCTGGAACAGTTCGACGGCGCCAGCCGACAGGCGGACGCCAGCGCGGCCGTCCGGCAGTTCGACCAAGTGCGCGGGCAGGCGTTCGGCCTGTTGCAGTCCCCGCACATCCGCACGGCGTTGGACCTCGACGCCGAGGCCGTGCGCCTGCGCGAGCGGTACGGCATGACGCTCTTCGGCCAAGGGGCGTTGCAGGCCCGCCGCTTGGTCGAGGCCGGGTGCCGGTTCGTCACGGTGATCTGGGACGAGGTCGGCCAGCTCAACAGCGGCTGGGACACGCACGTCGATCACAAGAACCGCATGAAGAACGAGCTGCTCCCCGGCTTCGACCGGGCGTTCTCCAGCCTGATTACCGACTTGGACGACCGGGGAATGTTGGCAGACACGCTGGTGTTGGTACTCTGCGAAATGGGCCGCACGCCGAAGCTGGAAGGGGACGGCCGCGGCCACTGGGGCCGGGCCTACACGAACCTGATGGCCGGGGCGGGAGTCGCCCGCGGCCGCGTCGTCGGCAAGACGGACAGCATTGGCGGCGACGTGACCGACCGCCCGCTGACCGCCAAGGACGTGCTGGCCACCGTCTACCACCTCTGCGGCTTCGACTCGCACACCATGCTCATCGACCGCCAGAACCGGCCCAACCCGCTGCTGCCGTATGGGGACGTGATCGCGGAGGCGTTGGGGTAAGTCGGTCAGAGGCGGCAGCGTCAGCGACGCTCAACCTGTCACCCAT
>JAYUGD010001022.1:0-3311 GCA_043767785.1 Zavarzinella sp.
GTGTTCGTCCGTGGCTAAAAAATGTCTTCTCTTCATCCCGACCGCCCCCTGAAATTCCCGTCCAATCGTTGAACGTCAAGCTATCATGGTTTGTAGAGATCGCACCCCGATTCCGACTCCAGCCGTCACGCGGACCCGACTATGGCCACCCCCACGTTCGCCCGCCGTGAGAACCTCGAACTCATCGAAGACTACCACCGCCGCTGGCTCGCGGACCCGGCGGCCGTGGACGAGCGTTGGCAAGCGTTTTTCGAGGGGTTCGAGTTGGCGGCGTCCCGGCCGGCCGCCGAATCCGGGGACACCCGCCAGACCGCCATCGTCCGCCTGATTTTCCACCACCGCAACGTCGGCCACTTGCAGGCCCACCTCGACCCGCTGACCGACACGCCGCCGCCGCACCCGCTGCTGGCCCTCTCCGAAGTCGGGTTGAGCGAGGCCGACCTGAACCGCACGTTCGACTGCTCCGCGGTGCACGGGATGGGCACGGCCACGCTGCGCGAACTCGTGGCCGCCCTGCGCGAGACGTACTGCGGCACGGTCGGCGTCGAGTTCTTGCACATCCAAGACACGGCCATCCGCGACTGGCTGCGGGGGCAGTTCGAGCCGCGGCGCATGCGGCCGGAACTGACCGAGTCCCGCAAGCGCCGCACGCTGATGATGGCCCACCACGCCGAGGCGTTCGAGCGCTTTCTGCACACGCGCTACCAGGGGCAGAAGCGGTTCAGCCTCGAAGGGGCCGAGACGCTGATCCCGATTTTGGACGCGATGGTCGAGCGGGGGCCGGCCCTCGGCGTCAAGGAGTTCGTCATCGGCATGGCCCACCGCGGCCGGCTCAACGTGCTGGCGAATACGCTGCGGAAGCCGTACCGCGACATGTTCGCCGAGTTCGAGGACAATTTCCTCCCCGACTCCATCGACGGCGACGGCGACGTGAAGTACCACCTCGGCTACTCCAACACGGTGAAGACATCCGACGGCGAAAGCATCCACCTCTCCCTGACGCCGAACCCGAGCCACTTGGAGGCGGTGAACCCCGTGGTGGAAGGCCGCACGCGGGCCAAGCAGCGGGCGCACGGCGACTTCGAGCGGATCACCGGCGTGCCGCTGCTGATCCACGGGGACGCGGCCTTCGCCGGGCAGGGCGTGGTGGCCGAGACGCTCAACCTCGCCAATCTGGAGGGGTACACCACCGGCGGAACCGTTCACGTCATCATCAACAACCAGATCGGCTTCACCACCTCGCCGGCCGACTCGCGGTCCACGACCTATTGCAGCGACGTGGCCAAGATGATCCAGGCCCCGATCTTCCACGTCAACGGCGAAGACCCGGAGGCGTGCGTCTACGTCGCGGAACTGGCCTTGGAGTTCCGGCAGAAGTTTAAGCGGGACGTGGTCATCGACATGTACTGCTACCGCCGGCATGGCCACAACGAGGGGGACGAGCCGGCCTTCACGCAGCCGCTGCTGTACGCGAAGATCAAGGACCGGCCCGGCGTCGCCGCCATCTACGCGGAAAAGCTGATGGCCGAGGGGACGCTCACGCGGGAGGAGGGGGAGCAGTACATCGACCAGTTCCACAATCTGCTCGACTCGGCCCAAAAGGAAATGCGCACCAGCGCGCCGGGCAAGCGGGGCATGTCGTCCTTCAGCGGCACGTGGCGGGCCTTGCAGCCGACGTACCACCCCGACCTGACGCCGACGGCGACGAACACGAGCATCGAGACGCTCAAGAAGGTGATCGCGCACCTGACCACGGTGCCGGACGGCGTCGTCATCAACCCGAAGGTGACGCGCCTGCTGGATCTGCGGCGCGAGGCCGTCCACTTGGGCCGCAACATCGACTGGTCCACGGGCGAGGCGTTGGCCTTCGGCACGCTGCTGCTGGAGGGCGACTCCGTGAGACTCACCGGGCAGGACAGCCGCCGCGGGACATTCAGCCAGCGGCACGCGACCCTGACGGACGCGGCCACCGGCAAGCGCTACGTGCTGTTCGACGGGCTGGCGACGGAGCCGACGACGTTCTCCGTGTACGACACCCTGTTGAGCGAAGAAGCCGTCCTCGGCTTCGAGTTCGGCTACTCGCTGGACGCCCCGAAGACGCTGGTGCTGTGGGAGGCCCAGTTCGGCGACTTCGTGAACGGCGCCCAGAACATCATCGACCAGTTCATCGTGTGCAGCGAGTCCAAGTGGCAGCGGTCCAGCGGCCTCGTGATGCTGCTGCCGCACGGGTACGAGGGGCAGGGGCCGGAACACTCGTCCGGCCGCTTGGAGCGCTTCTTGCAGTCGTGCGCCGAGGACAACATCCAGGTGTGCAACCTCAGCACGCCGAGCCAGTACTACCACGCCCTGCGGCGGCAGATGAAGCGGGACTTCCGCAAGCCGCTCGTCATCATGACGCCGAAGAGCCTGCTTCGCCACAAGGAGTGCGTGTCGGCCATCGCCGACTTCACGGAAGGGTACTTCCATGAAGTCATCGACGACGCCACCCCACGCCCCGACCGCGTCCGCCGCGTCGTGATGTGCAGCGGCAAAGTCTACTATGACCTGTTGGAGAAGAAGACGAAGGACGACGTAGCCGTCGTCCGGCTCGAACAGTTCTACCCGTTCCCCGAGCAGCAGATCCGCGAGTTCCTGGCCCGGTACAACGGGGCCGAGTTGGTCTGGGTGCAGGAAGAATCCCAGAACATGGGGGGCTGGAGTTTCGTGGAGCCTCGCCTGCGGGGCATGGGCCTGAACCCGAAGTACATCGGCCGCGACGCCAGCGCGTCCCCGGCCGTCGGCTCCCTCAAGATTCACCAGCGGGAGCAGGCTGAACTGGTCGAGGCCGCCCTGTTCGGCGGCGCCGCCCCGCACTACGTCGGCGCGCACGGGGCCGCCAAGCGCCAGGACGCCAAGAAGGTGCCGGCCGACGGGCAGCAAACGGCGTAAGTTTCTGGAGAGCGGATCGCGACCGTGACCAATACATGGGAGTAGTCGGCCCGCCGGCCGCTCGCTAGTTGAAAGTGGTCAGTTTGCCGGGAATTGGGCGAATCGGTCGCGCGCACTGGCAGAGTGGCTGGCAGACCTTCACATTTGGTCGCTCTTTCGGCATTGATTGTTCGTCATTCATCGAAAACGGTCACACGACGCCAAGGCGAAGAGCAAGACATGCCCACCGAGATCAAAGTCCCCACGATCGGCGAGTCCATCACGGAGGGGCGCGTCAGCCGTTGGCTCCGGGCCGACGGGGCCGCCGTGAAGCGGGACGAGGCCGTGTGCGAACTGGAGACGGACAAGGCGACCGCCGAAGTCGTCGCCCCGGCCGCCGGCGT
>JAYUGD010001023.1:0-3308 GCA_043767785.1 Zavarzinella sp.
TACGACCAGTTCGGCCTGCCGATCCGGCTGAACTGGGCCGCGGACTACCACGGCCCGGCCACCGTCGTCTACGGCCACGTCCCGACGTACCAGCCGCCGTGGGTGAACAAGACGCTGTGCATCGACACCGGGTGCGTGTTCGGCGGGTGGCTGACCGCCGTGCGCTACCCGGAGTTGGAAACGGTCTCCGTGCGGGCGCACGGCAAGTTCGCGGACCCGAAGAAGCCGTTCATGCCGACCGAGGAAGCGTTGTCAGCCCGGCCCGGGGATTTGCCCGGCGTTCAGGGCCTCGAGTAGCGGGAACTCGATGGGGGTCTTGCTCAGTTCTTGCCGCAGCCAGTTGTCAAACAGTTCCTTGCGGATGCCGTTGCGGATGCCGTCGTCAATCTCGGCTGGCAAAAACTCCTCGACGCGTAGGACAAGGTAGCCCTGCCCCGCTTGGATCGGCCCGAGCAACTGGCCGAGCTGCGCCTGAAAGATGATGTTGGCGAGTTGCTCGTTGAGGTCCACCCGGCGGACGACGCCGCCGTCCCCGCCGGAATTCTTGGTGGCCAAGTCCAGCGACCGCAGACGGGCCTGCTCCTCAAAACTGGACCGGCCGGACGCGATGGCATCCATCGCGTCGCGGGCCTCCCCTTCCGAGCCGACCAGCACGCGCCGGAACCGGACCTTGGCGAACCGCTGAATGTTGGCTTGGAACGCCTGGTCCACCAGCGGGTCCGTGATGCGGCGGCGCAGCTTCTCGACGATCAAGTCCCGCTCCAGCCCGGCGGCGAAGTCGGCGTCCGAGATGGCCTCGCGCTGGAACCACTCGCGCGTCTGCTCGGCGCTGGTCATGCCGTTGCGCATGCGGAACTGGTCGGCCGCCTGCTGCAATTCCGTTTCCGACACGCCGATGTTCATGCGGCGCGCCCGGGAGATCAGGTACGCTTCCACGAAGGCGTCCAGCAGCATCGGCCGCAATCGGCGGGACCGCTTCATGGCGTGCAGGAAGTCGCCGAGGGAGAGGGTTTCCGCGCCGTGCGACACGGCCGGACGAATCAGATCGGGCATGAGATCTCGCCAAATTTAGGGGGTTTAGGTTCCGAAAGACTGTTGAAGAATGTCCGGGGCCAACCGGCCGAACACGTGCACGCGGCCCGTCCGCACGTTGCGGAACTCCGCCACCGCCGGGGAGAACAGCAGCGGGTCGATTTTGTAGAAGTCGCCGTTGTACCGCTGGAAGATGTCCGCGAACGGGGAGCCGTAATCGGCCGACATGCCGGACGGGCACTTCGGCCCGATCTCGGCAACGTGGTCGTCGTCCGCGTTGACCCACAACACTACGCGGCCGCCGTAGAGGATGGCGTCGTTCGTCCAGCCAATTGCCCGCGTCATGTCCGCTCCCACCGGGGCCAGCGGGGCCACGCCGTACCCGGAGAGGACGGTCGTCAGGTCGAATTTGAGTTCGTGAAGTTTGTGCAACGCGGTTTCGAGGCACCGGGCGACGACTTGCAGCGTGCCGGCCATGCTCTCGCACGGGGCGAATGCGAGCGTCAGGTCGTCCACGCCCGGCAACCGTTCCTTGAGGTACGCGACTACTTCCTCGGTCGGCGCTTTCTTGGTTTCCAAGGCCCCGACGGCGACGGTCGCTGTTTCTCTCCCGTTCGGTACGTGGTCGAACACGGCCTCGTTGCCGTACACTGCCCGCATCGGGCCGGACCCCATCGCGAAGTAGTTGCCGGCCTTCACCTGCCAGCCGGCGTACTGCGACGCGAGACACGCCCGCACCGGGTCGTCCGAATACACCTGCACCACCGGGCCGTCTTCGCCGGAGAGTAGGCTCACGGTCGCCCGGTCCGCGAGGCAGAGGCGGGCCAACAGCAAGCCGGCCCCGAGACCCCCTGGCACGGCCGCCCCGCAGTCGATCACACGCGCGCCGCCGACCGTCTGGACGGCACAGCGCAGGTCGACCGCGCGGCGGGCCAACTCGTCGGCGACGGGGAGCGCGGAGAGGTTCAGAGACATGGGCCGGCCGATCCAAGGCGTTCGCGTCCGGTCATCTTAGAAACCCGCGCCGCCCCGCGTAGGCCGGTCAGACGGTTCGGCCCTTGAACAGTTGCTTGCCGAGGACCGGGTCGCGGTCCGTGAACTCCCCGGGGGCGGCGTCCCGCGTCAGGCAGCGGGCGTACATTTCCATCTTCGCGTCCAAGTCGTCCGCGTGGTGAAGGATCAAGACTTCGGGGATCAACGGCAACCGGGGCGACCCCCACTCCGGCAACGCCAAGTGGGTCAGGAGGATGTGTTCCAGCATTTTCAACAAGATCGGGTCGAAGTCGGGGACACTCCGGGCCGCGTCCCGCAGCATGTCCCGCCCGAGGATGAGGTGGCCGAAAAACCGGCCATCGGTCGTCTGGCTGACCGGCTCCGTGGGAAGTTCGGGAATCGCCAATTCACCGACCCGGCCGATTTCGTGCAGGGCGGCCCCGGCGACGACGAGTTCCACGTTGATCGGCGGCTTCACGTCCGGGTAATGCTCCCGATATTCGTGGGCCAAGCGGAAGGCCTTGCGAGTGACGGACAGCGTGTGTTCGAGCCAGCCTCCTTGAAACGGGAAGTAATTCCGCTGACTCGCGGGCAGTTTTTTGATGGCGACTTCATTCGCTTCCAACAGGGCGACGGTCACGCCCAACAGGGCAGGCGTGGCGACGTGTCGGCGAACCAGTTCGAGCACGTCGCGGTACATCTCGTCGGCATCGAAGCGGGACTTCTCGACGTACTCGCCGATGTCGAACCCTTCTTGCTCGTCCCGCTTCTCGACGGCCCGAATCTTCTGGATGTCGATTTGTGGGCCATACTTTTCGTGTTCCGAATACGTCCCGTGAATCTTGAAGAACCGCCCGGCCGCCCACTCCTCTTCGCATACCTTCAGAAACTCGCTGTCGGCCCACACCATGAATGTCGCCGTGCGGCGGGAGTCGCGGAATCGGCAAACGTAGTAGGCTTTGCCGTCCCGCGTGGCCCCCTTCGTCTTCTCGGCGAGCATGGCGAAGAACGTCCCCATTTCGCCGGACTTGAGGTCGCTGAGATGCGTGACGGGTCGCGGGGCTTTCATCGGCGGGCCTCCGTCATCTTTTTGCAGATCAGGGCCGCCGCGTACCCGGCTTTAAACCCGGCGTCGATGTTCACCACCGTCACGCTCGCGGAGCAAGCGTTGAGCATCGTCAGCAACGCGGCCAACCCTTTGAAGGCGGCCCCGTAGCCAATGCTGGTGGGGACCGCAATCACCGGGCAGTCGGCCAGCCCGCCGACGACGCTGGGCAGAGCGC
>JAYUGD010001024.1:0-3303 GCA_043767785.1 Zavarzinella sp.
GGGGGATTGACATCCCCCGCTCGCCTGGTCGCTGCGTCACTTCACGGCCCCCAGATACGCCAACAAATCCGCCATCGCCGGCACGTCAATCTGTTTCTCCAGCCCCTCCGGCATGTACGACAGGCCGCTGGAGCGAAGTTGGTCAATCTGCGGGCGGGCGATGGCTTCCGTCGTGCCGTCGGGCCGGCGGATGGTGAGGCCGGTGGCGGTTTCTTGCGTAATCATGCCGGTGACGAGGCGGCCGTTTTTCAACTCGACGGCATACGTGAGGAACTGTGGCTTCACCTCGCGGTTGGGGTCGAGGATATTGAGCAGGACCGATTCGAGGCCGCGGTCCTTCACGGCTTTCAGGTCGGCCCCGACCTCTTCGCCGACGTTGTCCAACTTGTGGCACGCGCTGCAATTGTTCTTGAACACGACTTTGCCGCGGCCGGCGTCCCCCTTGATGTCCAACGCCTTGCGGTAGCTCTCGAAGACTTGTTGCCGGTTGGAAGCGACCGTGCCGAACAGTTTGGCCGTCCGCACGCCGACGACGCGGGCGGGGGACTTCTTCAACAGTTCCACGCGCGCTGGGTCAACGTCGCCGCGGGCGATCTTCTTGGCCTCCACGGCGTCGAGAAACGCGGTGATCCACTCGCTGCGGGACAGGAAGACTTCGGTGGCCGTCGCCCGTACCTGCGGACTCATGCCGGCCCAGCTTTCAAGAATGATGCCCGGCGTCTTGTCGTTACCGAACAGCCCCAAGGTTTCGAGGGCGGCCCGCTGCAACTCCGGCGGTTGGGCCGTTTGCAGGCATTCCTTGATGATCGGCAGTGCGTCGTCGAACGGGGCCATCGTCAGGTCTTTGACGGCGGCGGCGCGTTTGTCGGCCGGTTGCTTCGCGTCCCGGGCCGTGATGACCGCTTGGCCAAGCAGACGGTCCGTCAGGGCTTTCACGCTCGGTGCCACGTTCGGGTCCAGCAGGCGGTCAATTGTGCGGACCGACGCCCGGCCGCGGAAGGCGCGGTATAAGTCTCTCGCCAACGATGGGTCCGCGATAGCCGCGGTGGAGATGTTCTTCAACGCGGCTATCGCACTTTCACCGCTCGGGTCGGCGCCCATCACGTCGGCCATTTGTGTTAACAAAGTGCGGCCGTGCGGTGTATGGCAGAATTCGCGGGATTTCACCAGATCTTCAAAACATCTATAAGAGTCTTGGCCAGTAAGAATGGCCAATCGCATCCATTGGTCTGCTCCATCGTTGATCGCCAATTGCTCATAACGGGCGATAGAGCGGAGGTCGTTATTGTTCTTACCATGGAAGAAGGCGAACAGATAGCGGCAAGCCATGTCCGGGTCGCGGTGCCCGTCCGTATATGCCTCCAAGAACATCACCGCGTGGTAACGCTCTCTGCGGTCGGGCAGCTCTTTTGAGTTGATCGCTTTCGAGGCAAACATCGCCAGCATGTGTTCCCTGATTCGCGGTGATTTCGCCATCAGCTCCTTTTCTGTCCCAAAATAGAAATTCCCCTCCAATCGCTCGTTCAGGTGCAGTGCCACGACTTGGGTTTGCACAAACGGCGAGTTGATGAGTTTCTCTAGCGCTGCCAACACGGTCTTGTCATTCCGGTGATAAAGCACCCGACTCGCCACATCTCGGTGCCAGCCGTTCCGGTGTTCCAGCAACTTGACCACGTCGGCCGAAGTCATCTTCGACATCGTCGGGTTGGCCCGCCGCTTGTACCCCTCGGGGACGATGCGCCAGATGCGGCCCTTGTCGAAACCGGAGGACGGGTCCACGCTTTTCAACACCTGCGGCGGCAGGAAGGCGGCGCCTTCGATCAGCTCGCGGTACATGTCCACGACGTACAGGCAGCCGTCCGGGGCGTTGGCCATTTGCACGGGGCGGAACCACACGTCCTTGGAGGCGAGGAACTCTTTCGTCTCGTCGGCCCGCACGGCTTCGTAGCCGACGCCCTTGGGTTTCAGCTTTGCCCGGAACAGGAGGTTGTTCGCCGCCTCGCCGACGAAGATGTTGCCGCGAATATCCTCTGGGAACACGTCCCCCCGGTAGACGGTGATGCCGGTCGCGGCGGTGAAGAAGCCCGAGGGGGTTCCCCCCTCGTCCGAGCCGGGGACGGCGCCGGTCTTGCGCAGGTGCGTGCGGAGTTGCCGCCACGGCTCGATTTCACTGATGCGATTGAGCTTGGTGAACTTGCCCGTGGGAAGAATGTTCATCGCGGCAGGCGGGGCCGGCACGGTCGGGTTGCGCAGCAGGTAGCGGGCGTCGTACATCAGCATGTGAATGGGATCGCTGTTGCCGCACACGAAGACGTGGCCCCAGTCGTCCAGCGTCATGCCGTGCTGGCCGCCACCGCTGGTGAGTTCAAACGTGTTCGTCCGCGGGTCGAGCAGGATGTTCATATTCCGCACGGAGACGGATTTCACGTCCGGCTTGCCGGGAATGGATATTTCCCCGCCGTCCAGCCCGGTCGAGATCAATATGCGCTGTTCCAGCGTCCAGCGGAAGGAGTTGAGCTGGCCCTCGCCGGCCTTGTCCTTGCCGAAGCCGGTGAGGATCACGTCGCGCGTGTCGGCCTTGCCGTCGCCGTCGGTGTCCTTCATGTAGAGGAGGTCGGGGGCGACGCCGACGTACACGCCGCCGTTCCAGCAGGCCAGCCCGGTCGGGTAGTCGAGGTTGTCCGCGAAGACGGTGCGCGTGTCGTACTTGCCGTCGCCGTCCTTGTCCGTGAGGACGACGATGCGGCCCTTCCCCTGCGGCTTGGCGGAGGCGTAGGCGTTATACTCGGGAAGTTCGATCACCCACATCCGGCCGTCTTCGTCGAACTCGACGAACACCGGCGACTGCACCAACGGCTCGGCCGCCACGAGTTCGACCGCGAACCCCGGCTGGACGACGAACGTCTGGCGCTCTTCCTCCGGCGTCTTCGGCGGCACGCGCAGCGATGGTTCCGCCTTCGGCGGCTGGGCGACGGCGGCCGTGCAGAGGAGCAAGGAAATCAGGAAGCGCGGCATCTCGTGTCATCTCGTGAGGAGATTGAAAGATACCGCACCGGGCGGGCGGGGGAAACGAAAAAACGCGGGGCCGTTGCCCCGCGTTTCCGAATCGTTCGTTGACCCATGTACTCATCACGCTCCGCGTGATGATTTTTTTCTGCCGTGGGCTCAAACCATCTGTGTCATCCCGCGGAGCGTGATGAGTACACTCAGGCAACCAAGGACGGCTTCCGCTTCGCCATGTAGCGGACGCCCAGCGCCAGCGGCACGCCGGCGGCGAGCAGCAGGAACGAGGACGGTTCCGGC
>JAYUGD010001025.1:0-9117 GCA_043767785.1 Zavarzinella sp.
AGTTGACGTCCGTCGCTCGCGGGGCGTTCATGACCATCACCGTACCCGAACGCGAGCGATGGCGCAATGCTCAAATCCGAACCAACTGCGTAACTCCTAGAAGATAACATGGCCCGTCAACCAATCGCAACACAATTCTTTCACGATTGTGAGAATAGTTCCCGCTGTTCAAAAACCGAGCAAGATACGATCCCCTTCCGGGCCGGTCAAACCAAATCACCCCGGATTGCCACGGTTTCACCAAATGGGTCGCGCGCAATGGCAGACTGGCTGGCAGACCTTCACAATTCGCCGGCTCACGGCTACTTGAGTGGCAGTTCGTAGGCGGCCATTTCTTCCTCGTTGCGGACGTAGATCACGTTGCCGACCATGGCCGGGTTGTTCCACGTCTTCTTGCCGCGCGTCAGGGCTTGGACGCGGCCGAGTTCCTCGAACTTCTCCGGCGTGGCCCGCACCAGGACGAGTTCACCGTACTCGGTGAGGGCGACGATCAGGCCCGCGTCTTGGACGAGCAGGAGTTGGCCGTGGCCGTAAGCTTCGCCGCGCTTGGCCCGGCGGTCGTCCTTCCACACTTCTTTGCCGGTGTTCAGGTCCACGCACGCCATGATGCCGTCGTTCAGGCCGTAGGCGTAATCCCCTTGCACAACGGGAGTGGCGAACTTGCTGCGCATCACGGTGTTCTTGGTGCGCCAGACTTCCTTGACGTTCCACTGCCCGTTGACTTGCGTCACCTCGATCATGGCGCCGCCCATGCCGTACCCGGCCGAAACGGACACGCGATTCTTGCCGACCACCAGCGGCTGAACCGTGTTGATGCCCTGCTGCGTCGGCCAGCCGAACCGCCACAGTTGGGCGCCGTTGGCGAGGTCGTACCCGGCGACGCCGGTCGCGTCGAGCAAGAGCAGTTGCCGCTTGCCGTCCAGCGTGCCGACCTGCGGGGACGAGTACCCGGCCTGTTGGTTGCCGACGGCCCACGCCGGCTTGCCGGTCTTGCGGTCGTACGCCCGCACGGCCTTGCCTTGGCTTTCTTCGGTCTGGGCGCCGGGGTTCACGATCACCATGTCATCGACGACCAGCGGCGACCCGCTCATGGCCCACATGAGGTTGCGGTTCCCCTCCAGCGTTTCCACGGCCCACTTCTCCGCGCCGGAGTTGCCGTCGATGCACACCAAGTGGCCGGTCGCCCCGAGAGCGAACACGTCGCCGCCGGCGATGGTCGGCGTCGCGCGCGGGCCGTCGCCGCCGAGTTGCTCCTTGAACAGGGTCTTCCACTTGCACACCCACACCTCGCGGCCCGTGGACGCCTGGTAACACACGACGGCTTCCTCGTCCCGCCGCTGCTCGATGGTGACGAGGAACCCGTTGGCGGTGGCGAACGCCGCGTAGCCGCCGCCGACGGGCTGTCGCCACAGTTCCTTGGGCGGGGCCTTCGACCAGTCCGCCGCGATGTTCACATTCTTCACGACGCCGTCGCGGTTTCTCCCGCGATACTCGGGCATGTCGGTCGGCTGGACTTCCAGTTTCGCGGGCGCGTCGGCCTTCGGCATATTCTTGCGGTGGTCTTCCAGAATCGTGTCCGCGCTGCCGCCGAGGAAGAGGTCTTGCACCCAGTGACGCGGCGTAATGATCGGGAAGAAGCGCCCGTCCATGGACGGGATGTGGAACACGGCGAAGAAGGCGGCGAACAGGCCCAGCGTGCCGAGCAGCACATGCAGTCGCCGGAACCCGGACCACCGCAGGCCCCACACGAACAGGCAGACGCCGGCGACGATCACCGTCAGCATCTTGGCCATGTTCAGCGCCGACGCATCCGCTTGGTTGCCCGGCCAGTTCACCACGGCCAGCAGCACGGCCCCGGCGAGGGCGATCACGGCCACGGGGAAGATGCGCCGCATGAATCGGCTGGCGGGCTTGGCGACGACTTCACTCACGGCGATTCTCCGGTCCCGGACGCTGGCGGCGGGGTTTCTTCCAGTATAGAGTGACCGTCACGCCCGCCCCACCCAACAGCCGATGGCAAAACCGTTCTCCCCGGCCGACCTCGCCCGGTTGCTCATGCGGCACCGCACGGCCCTGTACGGGTACGTCTTCGCTTGCGTGCGCCACCACGCGGACGCCGAGGATATTTTGCAACTGGCCACCATCGCCGTGATGGAAGCCGGGGACCAGCTTCGGGACGAGGCCGGGTTCCTGCCGTGGGCGCGGGAGATCGCCCGCCGCCGCGTGCTGGCCCACCGCCGGACGTCTCGCAAGGAACAGGCCCTCGACCCCGAGTTGATTCAGTCCCTCGCGGAGGCGGCCGAGCGCGTGGAAGAAAAAGAGCCGGCCAGCCCGCACCAACTCGCCCTGCGCACCTGCCTGGAACACCTGCCGCCGGAGAGCCGGAAACTCATCATCGCCCGGTACGACCCGAAGCACGGAGACGCGGAGCGGCTGGCCGAGAAGTTCGGCCATTCCGTGCAGTCGGTGTACGCCCGCGTCAAGCGGATCAAGGCGGCCCTGCGGAACTGCGTGGAGAAGCGGCTTCAACAAGAGCCGGGGTAAGTCCGGGGCCGTTCCCCTACAATCTCTGTTTGCCCGCAAGACCCAAAAGATTGTGACGGGGAATGACCGCCAAGTATCCGCCGCAGCGGCTCCGCGTGCTGGACGGCAAGCCCGCCGGTCGGCTCTTGGTCCACGAGATTTACAAGAGCCTTCAGGGGGAGTCCACCTTCGCCGGCCTGCCGTGCGTGTTCGTCCGGACCACCGGCTGCGGCCAACGGTGCGTGTGGTGCGACACGCCGCACGCCTTCGCCGAGGGCGAGTCGCTGCCCGTTGAAACAGTCTTGGATCGCGTAAAAGCGTTCGGCTGCCCTCTGGTGGAACTCACCGGCGGCGAACCGTTGCTTCAAGCCGAGGTGTTGCCGCTGATGGCCGCCCTCGCGGACGCCGGGTACACCGTGTTGCTCGAAACCGGCGGGGCCGAGGACGTGAGCCGGGTCGATCCCCGCGTCCACGTCATCATGGATTTGAAGTGCCCGGACAGCGGCGAGTGCGAGCGCAACCACTGGGCCAACTTGGCCGCGCTGAAGCCGACCGATCAAATTAAGTTCGTCATCGCCTCCCGCAACGACTTCGACTGGGCCGTGGCGACGATCCGCGAACACCGGCTGGACGCCCGCTTCACCGTCCTAGTCAGCGCCGTGTTCGGGGCCGTTGACCTCAAAGACATGACGGCCTGGCTGCTCGACACCGGCTTAAACGTCCGCTTCCAACTGCAACTGCACAAGATCGTCTGGAACCCCAAGACCCGCGGAGTATGACGGCGATGGCCGACGTGACCCTGACCGAATACGAGTGCCGCAAAGGCCTCCTGCCCGCCGTGTGCCTCCAGTGCGGCGAGCCGGCCGCCGTGACGGTGAAACGCAAGTTTTCGTGGTATCCGCAGTGGATCATCGTGCTGGTGCTGGTGAACGTGATCGTGGCGGCCATCGTCGCGGCGATCATGACGAAGAAGATGCTGGTCGAAGCGCCGATGTGCGACCAGCATCGCAATCACTGGTCCAAGCGGACGATGTGGATTCTCGTGACACTGGGCATCGCCGGCTTGATCGGCGCCGCCGGCATCGCGTTCCTCGCCGACCAAAACGGGCAGGCCGACGGCGACGTGATCGGGGGCGTCTGCTTCGGCGGGGTGTTGGCGCTGCTCGCTTGGCTGGTCGTCGTGATCGTGTGTCAGTCGAGCATGATTCGGGCGAAGGAAATCACGGAAGAGGCTATCACCCTGACTAAAGTGCATCCGCACTTCGCCGACGCCTTGGAAGACGACCGCGCCCAAGACGAGGAAGACGACGCCATCCGGCCGAAGAGCCTCAAGCCCAAGAAGCCTCGACCGCGGGATGAGGACGACCAACCCCAGCCGAAGAAGAAGCCCAAAAAGAACGACCCGTGGTACGACGACGAGTAAGGATTGTTCGCCGTGGCCAACGTGACCCTCACCGACGACGAGTGCCGCGAGCAGCGACTGCCGGCCGTCTGCCTGCGCTGCGGCGAACCGGCGACGACGTGGGTGGAGCGCACGTTCGTGTACTACCCGGGGTGGGCGGCCCTCTTCGCGCTGTACAGCGTCATCGGCGCGGCGGTCGAGGTGTGGCGTCGGTCCGGCGCGCGGACGTTTACGGTCCCCGTGTGCCGCCGGCACCGCATGCACTGGGCCAACCGGACGCGCTGGGTCGTCATCTCGACCGTCGCGTTCGTGGTCGTCTTCGGCGGCTCGATCCTGTACATGAGCACGATCGGCAAGCACGACGCCGGCGTCGAGTACTTGTGCTTCGGCTCCCTGTTCGCCATCGTCGCGTGGCTGGCCGTCATGGTGTTCTTCCAGGTGACGGTCATCAAGGCCATCCGCATGACGGGCGGTGAGATCACGCTGACACAAGTCCACCGCGGCTTCAAGGAGGCGCTGGAGGAGAAGCGTGAGCTCGACGCGGAAGCGGCCCGGCCGGAAGAGTGGGTCATCGACGAGAACGGCCCGCGCAAGCTCGACTGGGCGTGGGATGAGAATGGCCCGCGGCGTCAGCGCAAACTCAACGACGATGGCCCGCGGGCCGACGACGAATAATGTCGCCGGACCACGGGCCGCGTATTCCAGAATTTCAAACCCTCAGCGGAGCGGCTGGCCCGCGCTGGGGAAGCTGCCGGGCGGCGTGTACGCCGGCGGGTTGACGGCCGGCAACCGCGTGTCGAAGTTGTCGCGGCGCGGGGCGCCGCCAACGGCCGGCAGTGGCGGCGGTTGCGTCCCGCCTGTTTGCTGAATGGGGCCGGCCGGGTTAAACGGCTGGCCGGTCGGCGTCGGCAGTGAGGACCGGCCCGCGGCGCGGGATTGGAATTCCAAGTGGTACTCGTACGTGTCCGACGCGGCCGTGGTGGTCGTGGTCGACGTGGCCTCGCCGAACTTCGCCTTGTTATCCTTGCCGCCCAAGTCGCGGCGGTCCGTGTTCTGCGTGCTGACGACCGACTCGCCCACCTTCACGCGGTTCGTGCCGACCAGCACCGGGTCACTGATGTACGTCGCCGCCACCTTCTGGGCCTCGTCCCGGTAGTGGAACGGCCAGTCGTTGGTCTGGTCCGGCACGGCCACGAGGACCGACGCCGAATCGGACTTAATCACGCGGGCCGGGGACGCGCACCCGGAAAGCCCCGCCACCATCGCCACGCAGGCGACGCCCAACAACCGCAGATTCATGATTCGTCTCCCCCCGACGGATTCCCCGACGCAGGCACCCGAAATACCGGGCGGACTTGGGAGTGTCAACGGCACTTTTCGGTTCGCCGAATGCCGCCTTTGCCGGCCGGCCGCTAGGCGAGCAACTCGGGGATGACGCCGGACTGCGGGCACTGCGTGATCGCCGGGTCGTTGACGCCGAACGAGTCGCGGGGCTTCCCGGCGGCGTGCAGCAGGGTGCAATAGAGGCTCGCCAGCGTGCGGTGATTCTTCGACTGGTCGTGCGGGAATTGCAGGTGACGGCCGGTCGTTTTTAGCGTGCCGCCCAGATTGCCGAGCAGGACTACGGGCCACTCGTACCGGCTCGGGTGGTGGCCGTCGCCCGAATCGCTGAGGTAAACAATCAGGGTGTTGTCGAGCACGGTCCCGTCGCCCTCCTTCACGCCTTCCAATTTCTTGGCCAGCCCGGCGATCAGCTTGACGTGGAACTGCCGCAGTTCGACGAAACACTCTTCGGAACTCGGCCGGCCGTAGGCGTGGCCGTGGCCGATGCCGTGCAGGTCGGGGATGTTGAACGCGGGGAACTTGCCGAACGACTGGCCGCCGCCGCCGGAGGCGAGCGTGACGCAATTGGTCACCCCGGCGACGAGGGCGGCCGCCGCGATTTCGAATTGCGATTCGAGAATGATGCTGGAGACGGGGGAGGCGGCCCGCTCGCCGAGTTTCGGGGCGTGCTTCTTCAGATCGTCCGCCTTGGCGAGGAGTTCTTTCTGGCGGCCGTGCAGGGCTTCGAACGCTTCGAGGTATTGGTCGAACTTCCGCCGTTCTTCCCCCGCGAGGCCGCCGCGGGCCCGCGTGACGTCGTCTGCCATGAATGCGAGGAGGTTCGTCTTCTGGTCGAAGGCGGCGCGGCCCGCGCCGTCGGACACGCTGCCGAAGAGCGATTTGAACGCCAGGGCGGGCGAGCACACAATCGGGACCGCCTTGCCGGGCCCGGCCGCCGAGAGGCGGTAATTCATGACGTTGCCGGCGCCGTCGGGCATCCCGAGGGCGACGTGCGGGAAGACCCCGGGCAGCGCGTCGCTCATCGCCGAATCGATCGTTTGGAGCATCGGCCCCTTGTTGGCCGGGCACGCCCCGAGGCAGCCGTGGTTGGCCGAGTGGTCGCTGACGGCAATCCGGCCGGACAGCCCTTGAATGAGGGCGAGGCGGTCTTGGAACGGGGCGAGGGCGTCGATGGCCTTGTGGAGCGTCCGGCCTTTGAGGGCCGCTTCTTCGAGGCGGTCGTTGCCCGGCCGGCCGTTCTTCGGCCGCGCGACGCCCGAAGGGACCAAGTGGCCCGGGGTCATGCCGTTCGATTGGACGACGAAGACGACGCGCCGGGGGAATTTTTTCGCGTCGGCCCCGGCGGCGTGGGGCGCGAGTTGGCTCAGCATGGGCGTGAGCGCCGCGGCGCCGGCGCCGTACCCGGCGAGTTTGAGGAGGTCCCGGCGGGTGTGTTCAACGCTCATTTCATCTCCTTCGGGCCGGGCGGGCCGGTTCGGTACAGGAACGACTCCGAGGTCAGCAACGAGACGAGCAACGCCTTGAAACTCCCGCCGCTCCCGACATATTCACGGTCGGCGTCTTGGAGGGCCTTCGCGTCGGCGAGGGTTTCATTGCGGCCCATGTAGAAGCGGAACACGTGCCGGATGAACACCTGCCGGACGCGGGCCGACGCGGCGAGTTTTTTGACGAATTCGCGGGGGTCTTTCACCGGGCCGTCGAGCCCGGCGTCCCCGCTGGCGGCGACGGCCCCCGTCGTGACCAGGCTCACTTGCTTGTGAACGGCGCCGAGTGGGTTCCCCTTCTTGTCGATATTCTTTTCCGTCGCCGCCGCGTCCACGACGTCTTCGGCGGCGCGGAACCGCCCGTAGTGGTCGAAGTTTTCGAAGGGGAGGCCGAGGTCGTCCATCTGCCGGTGGCACTTCCAGCATAGCTCGGCCCGCGTGACCGCGAGCCGGTCCCGGTACGTGCGGTGCGGGTCGTTCGGCACTTGGGCGACGACGCCGATGGGCAGGTCGGGCACGGCGCCGCCGAGGAGGCGCTCGCGCACCCACCGGCCCCGGCGCACCGGGTCGGTGTCGAAATTCGTGCTCCACGCCACGAGCCAACTCGGCTGCATGAGAACGCCGAGGCGGGTGCCCGGCGGCAGCGTCATCGGCTGCCGCGGCTCCCACTGCTTGAAGCCGTAGGCCGCTTCGACGCTCGGGATCGGGGTCAACACGCCCGTCTTGCCGTCCCGACGCGGGGGCGTGACGACCGCGGGCTTCGGCTCGTCCAGCCGGGTCTGCTTGTTCTTGGCCGTGCCGTAGTTGACGAACGACTTGTCCGTCGTCAGCAATTCGCGGAGGACGTCGCGGTCCGCGGCGAGAACGTGCAGGACCAGCCGGTCCGTGTCGGCCACGTATTGCTGCGGTTCGTGGGCGAACGCCGTCGGCTTGTCCTTGAACACGTTTGCGGCCTGGGCGTACTCGAAATACTCGCGGAAGAATTTGAGGAGCCGCGGCTTGTCGGCCTTCGGGTCGTCGAGCAATCGCCGCACCCCCGCGGCGATTTGCTCCCGGGTCGCCAATTCCCCTTTCGCGGCCGCGGCCGTCAGCCACGGGTCGCGCCGGTTGCCCAAGGCGAGACTCAGAGCCAGCGCGGCTTCCGGCGGCGTGAGGATCCGCCGGCCGCCCCCGTGGCCGAGTTCGCGGCGGAACATGGCGTCGGTCCGCAACAACACGGCTTGCAACATCGTGCGGGCGGACCCGGGGCGGTCGCCGGTCTTCAAACACAAGTCATAGAGGCGCAGGAGTCGGTCCGACTCGTCGGGGGTCGCCGGCCGGCCGATCGCCATGCGGTATTGCGCGTGAACGGCGGCCTCGAGTTGCGGGGTCGTGGGCGCGACCGCGGGGTCCATGAGCCCCAAGAACTCGCGGACGGCGTCGTTCTTCCCGACGACCTTTCCGTCTTTTACCTCGTGCGCGGTCTGGGCGGTCACGATGGCCTCGGCGTTCCGCAGGAGCACTTCCGCGCTCGGCTCGTCGATGGCGTACAGGCCGGCGAAGTCTTTGATGCCCCGCTCGGGCGTGAGGGTGAACGGCTGCACGACCCCGGCGGCGATCTTGCCCCGGTACAGGTCGGCGGCGAAGCCCATGTACGCCTCGGGGCTGAGGCGCCAGACGCGGCCGGCCGGCGGCCCCGCGGCCGCCGGCTTGCCGAAGAGGAGTTCGTGCGGGATCAGGTTGCCCTGATTGGGCAGCGGGGCCGCCGGGGCGCCGGACTGAAGCGTGACCCAGGCGACGAACGCCCGGGCGTCGCCGTCTGCCGGCCGCCGTTCCATTTTCGGCGGCATCAGGCCGTCGCGGACTTGATCGCGGGCCGCGAGCCAGCGGCCGCCGTCTTTTGCGAAATCCGCCAGGTCGTCGAGGCGAACGCTCCCGGCCGGTTTCTCGGCATGATGGCACTTCAGGCAGTGGGACTTCAGGAACGCAGTGGCCAAGGTCGTGTCGGCGGATGTGTCCGCGGCGCCCGCCGACGCGGCAGAGGCTGCGACCGCCATCACGGCAAGGCCCACGCGCGTAAACATGTCAAGACTCTCACGAATTCAAGTCAATCCATTCAGCCACATCGTACCAAATCACTGGGGAGAAATATACCGTCCAAATCGGCTTCCCCCTCTCTCATGATGCGCGTTCGTGCACGGAATCAACGGGCGTCATTTCCGGCCGGACCGGATTCCCGGTGCATTCGCCGGCCGCGTCCGGTATGATGCGGGTTTGCCTGCCAACCGCTCGCCGGGGTTTTTTCCCATGCTTCATGTCGGTGGTTTCCCCTCCCGCCTGCACGCGGCGGTCTCGCGCCGGGCGTTCCTGTCGGCGGCCGGGGCG
>JAYUGD010001026.1:0-3297 GCA_043767785.1 Zavarzinella sp.
GGACGTCGGCGCTCCCAGAGAATCTGGCCTCACCCGCGACGCCTCTCCCCATCTCGAAACCGCGTCGAATTCAATTGACACGGCATCCGCGCGCCTTTACCATCCACCAAGTTCCCAGACTCGTTGACCCAACTTCCGCACTCTCGCGACCGCTCACTCGGGGAAAATCATGGCTGACGACGGCAACGGGTCGAGCATCAAGGGCATCGTGATTTTCGTGCTGATCTTCGGCGTCGGCAACTTGATCCTGTACCTCACGACCGGCTTCTTCCTGATCCCGTTGAAGTGACGGCCCCCGCGTGGGCATGGCCGTGGCGCCCGTCGCCGCGGGCACAACGGCACTGTCACCGGCTGGCCGAGGCGTGCGGCCGCTTGGCCAACGTTCGCGCGGCGGCCGCGTGGGCCGTGGCGATCGGGGCCGTCCCGATCACGCTCGGCTGGCTGCTCACGACCAGCCTTCACCAACCGCTCACCGGCTTACTGTTGACGCCGCTGCTCGTCGGCTGCCTCGCCAAGGGCCGCCCCGGCCTCGCGCTCGCGGGCATCGCCCTCGCCGTCGGCGTGCATTCCGGCGCCGCCGTCGCCCTGTCGGCCGCGGACCCTGGCCGGGCCGCCGCCATCCTCGACGGCAGCGCGCCCTACTGGGACCGCACCCGCCACTGGATCGTGACCGGCGCCGACCCCGAATACGACTGGCGCCACTTCGTCCCCGCCCACCTGATCCTGGTCCTCCTCGTCGTCGCCGGCGGCTACGTCACGCTGACCGCGTTGCCCCTCATGGTCGGCGTCCGCGAACTCGACCTGATGAACTTCTACGTCGGCCGCCTGATCGCCGAGGGCAACGCCCCGTGGGCGGCGGTCCTGTGGGGCTGGCACCCGTGGTCCGTCATCCGCGGCGTCAGTTACAGCTTGCTGTTGCTGTCCACGGCGACTTGGTCGCTGAATCGCTTGACGGGGCGGGCGGACGACCGGCCCCAGCGAACAAGGGCGATGTTCCAACTGGGCCTGACGTTCGCCGTGCTGGACGCCGTCGTCAAAGTGTGGATCACCCCGTTCGTGCGGGAGCGGCTGCACGGGGTGTTGTTCGGATAACCGCCGTTGTCAGAACCCGGATCGCGCTCGCCGCAAAGGCAACCTCACTCCCCGGCCCCCTCTGACACGAAGAGGGGAGCAAGTAGGCGGATGCCTTGGGATGAGGGGTACGTTTCCAACGGGCCGGCCCCGTCGGTCGCCGGCGGAGTCTTCGGAACCGGCGACCGGACTGCCTCGGAGGAACCGGAACACCCGTCGCGAAGTTTGGCTTCACGTCAATTGGGCTTTATTATGTCGTAAATGCCTTTGTGGAACACTCTTTTGGGGTCAGGCCGGCTCCCCATACTTCTTTCACGTCATGAACCACCGATTCAATCGCCGCCCGGTCCGACACCCGGCCCAGGATCTCGGCCGCCGTCTGCCCGCCCCTGATGATCGCCTGCCTCCTGTGGATGCGCGGCCGGCCGGCGTGACCTCGCCCTCTTCAATCCGCGTCAGGCGTTCTTTTCTTCCGCGCCCGGCGGCGTTGCTTCCTGTTTTTTTCTCGACCGGACCAAGCCAATCCCGACGGCCGCCGCCACGCCCCCGGCCACGATTAACGTCAGGTAGACGGGCAGGAACAGGGCGCCTTCTGACTCGGCCTCTTGGAGTTCGAGGGGCGGTCCTTCCTGCTTTTGCAGCTTTGCCTCTAGCTCTTTGTTGCCCCAGACGGGCAGCCGAATCATGGCGTCGCCCTTCTCGGGCGTCAGCAGGAGCACGTCAGGCTCGCCCGCCGTGTTTTTGCCGGCGAAGCGGAACTCCTTGCCCTTCATGGACTCGTCCAGCCAGAAGGAGTCCCCGGCGGCCATGACGAGTTGATCGTTTTGGATGGACAGCCCGCCGCCGTAAAAGAAACTCCCGTTCCCGTTGCGTCCGATGTGTACGCTGCGTTTCGGCACCTCTCTCTTGCGCGTCCGCCGGTTGAACTCCCTCTGCGAGCAGACCCGGTACCGCTCAATCCACCCCTCCTGGTCGGGGCCGGCTTTGACGTGCAACACATGGTCACGCTCCGCCACGATGGAAAGCACGGTCCCGGCCGCGACAACGTGCGCTGAATTTTTCAATTCCGGGTCGGCGCACAGGGACGCCGATTGGCCCACCCCCACCACGGGAGTGTCGGCGAGTTTCGCTTGCGCGCTCTCCAGGCCGGCAATTGCGAATCTTTGCTTGGCGAGCAAAATGGCCCCGGACAAGGCCCCCAGAGAGCCGAACACCGTGAGAACGATTCCGACGACAAATCCGAGTCTCATCGCTGCCCCCCGGGAAAAATGAGCGTGACGTGAAAAAAGCCTGTCCACGCCGGAACCCGTCCGGCGACTGAGACGCGAGGCATTTCACCGCTAGCCTACCTGCCCGCCGGGCCCGGTGCAACAAAGAACCCGCCGCCGGTCACGCCGGCCGCCCCGGCCATGCCCACGCGAAGCCACGGGCTTGGCCGCCGTCAATAGGATGCCCGCATGGACACGCCCGAGCCGGCCCCGCCGCCGGAACCGTTGCCGCCGACGCGCCGCGCCAATTCCGTGCTCACGTTCGCCGTCGTCCTGGCGGCCGTGTTCGGAACGGTCTTCCTGGTCCGGGCCGTGGTCCTGTCGGGCGACCCGTTCGACCGCGAACTGCTCCAGCACGTCGATCACGTCAACGCCACGGCCCCGGTCAAAATCTCGGAGGAAGTCCGCCTCACCGGGGCGACCGCCGGCCCCGGCCGCGTCCTGACCAACACCTACACGTACACCGTCTTCACCAAGCCGCGCGACTTCGACCCGGCCGCCTTCGCCGAAGAGAACCGCCTCGCCCTAGTCGAACGGTACCGGACCGACCCGAGCCTCAAGAAATTCCGCGACAACGGGCTGACGATCCGCGCCCAATACGTGGACGCGAACGGCGTGCTTCTCGGCGAGATTGAGGTCAAGGCCACTGACTGAGCAACGGGAGGCATGCTCACGGCCCTGCGTAAGCATGTGTGCGACTTCCTGCGTGGGCCGGCGTCACGATGGGTGAAGGCTCCGCATGCTGATGGCCTTGCGTGAGCACGGCACGGGGCGAAGCCCGTGAAGCCGCGCCGCGGAGTCTTCGGAGCGGAGCGCGGCCTGCCCGCAGTAAACGCCTCGCCCCCAACCAAACACTGCCCCACGGCGTGTAAGCCGCGACGCGGAGGCTTTGCGGAGAGGAGCGCGTTCAGAGACCGTCACCGAACGCCATGGCTCGCCGACTTGAGTGACCGTCGCG
>JAYUGD010001027.1:0-3293 GCA_043767785.1 Zavarzinella sp.
GGGACAGCCGTTCCGGCACGCCCTTGCGGGTCTGGGCGGTCTCAGTCTTTTTTCAGAGCCGGAAGCGCCAGCGAGGGCCACGCTTGGACGTCCGGGCAACTTGAACCCAAGCCCGTGAGCCGGCGCCAGCGTCGCTTTTCGCTCCGCGAAAAGTCCGGCTCGCACCGCGTTGGGGCTGTCCCCCGAGGCTGCGAGCCGGGCTTTCGCGGAGCGAAAGCCGACGGTGGCCGCCCACATCATTTGGGCGCCTTCCCATGAAACGAGCCGGCGGCCTGTTCCCCCGCATCATCGACCGAAACAACGTCCCCCCGACCCGCTTCTGCCACCGGCTAGCGGGCGCCGGGCGAGGCGGTGTGATAATACCAATGCCGCCGCGGAGAGGGGGTTCGGGGGTGAGGTTGCCTTTCGGATTTCATATCTTTCCCCACTCACCGCTGAGTACCGAGAATCCCATGAAAATCACCCGCCTGTCGGCCTACCGCGTGGACTTGCCGTTGAAAGAGGGCAGTTACAAGTGGTCGGGGGGGAAGGCCGTCACGGTGTTCGATAGCACGATCATCCGCGTGGACACCGACGCCGGGTTGACCGGCTGGGGCGAAGTCTGCCCACTCGGACCGTTCTACCTACCGGCTTACGCCGCCGGAGTGCGGGCGGGCCTCGCGGAACTCGGGCCGCACTTGTTGGGCGAAAGCCCGCTGGAACTCGGCAAGTTGAACCGCCGGATGGACGCCGCGTTGAAGGGGCACGCCTACGTGAAGTCCGGCATCGACATGGCCTGTTGGGACATCCTCGGCAAGGCGGCCGGCCAGCCCGTGTGCGTGCTGATGGGCGGGCGGTACGGCGAAGATTTTCATCTGTACCGGGCCATCTCGCAGGAGGCCCCGGAACAGATGGCCGCCAAGGTGGCCGGCTACCGGGCCGAGGGCTACCGGCGGTTTCAGCTGAAAGTCGGCGGCGTCGCGGACGTGGACATCGACCGCATCAAGGCGGTCGCCGCCAAACTGCAACCCGGCGACCGCCTGGTGGCGGACGCGAACACCGGCTGGCTGATGCACGACGCCCTGCGCGTGGTGAAGGCGGTGCGAGATGTGGACGTGTACATCGAACAGCCGTGCCTCTCCTACGAGGAGTGCCTGACCGTCCGCAAGCACACCGATCACCCGTTCGTCCTGGACGAAGTGATCGACGGCATGGACGTTCTCCTCCGCGGCCACGCCGACCGGGCGATGGACGTGGTGAACATCAAGATTAGCAAATTTGGCGGGTTGACGAAGGCGAAACAGGCCCGCGACCTGTGCGCGGCCCTCGGCGTGGCGATGACGCTCGAAGACAGTTGGGGCGGCGACATCGTGACCGCCGCCATCGCCCACTTCGCCCACAGTTGCCCGACGGAGTTCTTGTTCTCTTCCACCGACTTCAACAGCTACGTCACCGTCCCCTTCGCCGACGGGGCCCCGCAACGGGCGAACGGAAGGATGGCCGCTTCGACGGCCCCCGGCTTGGGCGTCTCGCCGCGGATGGACGTGTTGGGGAAGCCGTTGGTCGTGGTGGAATAATCATGGGCAAAGCCGATGGACGGCCGTCCATGGGCTTTGCCCGCCATTGGCTTCCCACATAGGGAGAGAATTGCAATGAAGTCGTCCGGTCTGTTGACCATGCTTATTGTCGTCGCGCCAACGCTCGCCGCCGACCCGCCGCCGAAGCCGGCGAGTCATACGGCCAAGACGATCTACGGGTGGACGGTCCGCGTCGATGACCGGCTCTTGAAGGGGCCGGACGCCGAGTTGGGCGAGACGGCCATTCATTGTGTTGAAGGCCAGCTTCACCAGATCACGCTGGTGTTGTCCGCGGAGAAGGTGGCCCGGCTGCGCAAGGTGCCCATCCAATTGGACCGCACCTATGACACGCTGAAGCCGGCGCAATATCACCCGAGCGTGGACTGGCTGGCCGGCAAGAAGTACGACCGGGCGTTGGCCAAGTGCGTCCACGTGCCGGACGCCAAATACTTCGTCAACCCGCGGCACCAGCGAGAGCAGCCGTGGGCCATGATGCACGAGCTGGCCCACGCTTACCACGATCAGGTGTTGGACTTCGAGAACGCCGGCGTGAAAGAGGTTTGGCAAGCCTTCGTGAAAAGCGGCCACGGCAAAGACGTGCTGCACATCAACGGCTCCACGACCAAGCATTACGCCCTGACGAATCAGCAGGAGTTCTTCGCCGAGATGACGGAGAGCTACCTGGGCCGCAACGACTTCTTCCCGTTCAACAGCGCCGAGTTGAAGCGGGACGAGCCGGCCATCTTCAAGTTGATGGAAGAGACGTGGGGCAAGTTGCCGTGATGGGATTTAGTCCACGGTCAACAAATACAAGTCCGTCTTCCCCTTCCGCTCGCCGACGAACACGATGCGTTTGCCGTCCGGGTGCCACGCCGGGTAGTCGTCGCATTCGGGGTGAGCGGTGAGTTGTTTCAGGCCGGTGCCGTCCGCGTTCACCACATAGAGGTCGTAGTTGTCGCCGTGGTTGGAGGCGAAGGCGATCCGCCGGCCGTCCGGGGACTACGCGGCGTGGGACGGCATGCCGGGGAGCTTGAGGACGCGCTTCGGCTGCGTGCCGTCCGCGTTGGCGGTGAAAAGGTCGAAGTCGCCGTCGCGGCTGGACGAGAACAGGAGGCGCTTGCCGTCCGGCGAGTAGGCGGGCCAACTGTTGATGCCGCCGCTGGCGAGTTGCTTACGGTCCTTCCCCTCGCGGTTGACGGACGCGATCTCCTGCCCCGTCGGCGCCGGGATGGCGAAGGCGACGCGCTCCCCGCCCGGGTGAAACGTCGGCCGCCGCACGGACGCGAACCCGCCGCCGGCGTCGAACACGTTTTCCTTGCCGGTCTTCGTCTCGCGGATCACCAGTCGCATGTTCAAGTTCCCGCGGCTCTGGATGAACGCGTAAAACCCGTCGTCGGGGGTGTGGGTTGATTCGTATTCGGACGTGGCCGCAGAGGGGTGAAGCCGTTCAACGGTCTTGTCGGCCACTTTCAGCCGCTTGAGCGTCAGCAGCGTCGGCAGATCGAGGGACGTGAAGACGATCTCCTCCCCCTTGGCCACGAACGCCGGGTCGGACTTGGCGCCGCCGTCGGCGGTCAGGCGAATCGGCTCGGCTGCGGGCAGCGGACTGGTCAGAATCCCCCCGAAGACGACCGCTTGTAATGTACTCCTCACGCTCCGAGCTTGTGCAAAAATCGTCGTCGCGCCATGAATGAGACAAAGAACCTTGGGTGAGCGAGTCCGCCGGGCGTACTCGCC
>JAYUGD010001028.1:0-3289 GCA_043767785.1 Zavarzinella sp.
CGCCCACTTGCTCCCCCTCTCCGCTTCGGAGAGGGGGCCGGGGGGTGAGGTAAACGGCAGGCCCCTTGGGCGAACGGCCGTCACCCACAAAGGCGAACCCTCGAAGACTCGGTTCGCCGGCCACTTCTGGGTGAGAGGTCCAAGACCGCTTAAAAGCGGAACTCCAACAAGACCGCCTGACGGCGGCATTTTTTAGACCGTCGCCACCGTCCGGCGCCGGTTCCAATTCCACCCCAACCCGCCGACGACGGCCCCGGCCGCCAACATCCATGCCGAGGGTTCCGGCGTCTCGTGGCAGTGGTCGTGCATGGTGTGGCCGCCGGTCGTGGTGTAGATCGGTTCGCCGCCGAGCGTCGGCGACTCGCTCACCTTGGCCCACAAATAGCCAGTGGAAGAGTCGTCGCCCGTCGCGGTCAGTGTCGTCGTCGGGTGGTCGAAAACGCCGGTCGCCGTCACGCCCAGCAAGTCCAAGTGGTACGGCTTGCCGTCGACGATGGCGGCGTCCGAGGGCATGCCGGCCAGGGTCAACTCGTGGGCCGTGGCCGGCACGGGCGTGTTGAAGAAGGCCATCAGCGGCGTGCCGTCGGCCGCGGCGACTTCCAAGCCGGCGGTGAAGACGTACGCGGCCGTTGAGCCGCCGGGCGTGAAGTCCACCGTGCCGAGCAGGAAGGGCTGGTCGCCGTTGGCGTACCCGCCGGCGGCGGTGAAGGTGGCGCCGTCCGCGGCGGGGTCAAACGAGCCTTTCGCTTGGCCGCCAAACGCCGGGTCTTGCGCCAGCACAGCGGCGGGGAAGTATTGCGAAGCGCCGAGCAGAAGGAACGCGAACAATCCGTGTTTCACGGGGAGGTCTCCGGGGGGAATCGGGCGTGAGCAGCGAGATTGTTCACCGGCCCCGCGGAAATGTCCAGACCATCCGTTGGGCCGGTTGTGCGAATTGTACTTTCGGCAACGATTGCAATTTGGGGAAGTGCAAGACTTACAATTCCGCGGGCCGCTATCCGTGGCCGGCCGTTTCCGCAACACTCGCAGCACCGGCAACTTACGCGCGTCTTTCCCGGCGGTTTCCGCGACCCGCCGCGACGCGGCGCGGCCTTTGCGGTTAGACTTTCGCCGACAAGGGTCATGACGACTCCGAATCGGCCCCGAGAGACACAGAATGGCCACCCGACACTGCATCGGTGTTCTGGCCGCGCTGCTCGCCACGACGGCGGGCCTGAACGCGGCGACCGTGAAGACCACCAACTTTATCGTGGAGACCGCCCGGCAGGACGACGCCGAGGAGTTCGCCCGCCTCGCGGAGCACTACCGCAAGACGAAGGCGACGGAGTGGCTCGGCAAGGAAATGCCCAACTGGCGGTCGCCGTGCCGCCTGCGCGTCCACGTCACCAACACCGGGGCCGGCGGGGCGACGACGTTCGACTTCAACAACGGCCAAGTCAGCCAAGAGATGCAGATTGAAGGCGCCCGCGAGCGCCTCAAAAACAGCGTCTTGCCGCACGAGATCACGCACACCGTCTTCGCCCACCACTTCCGCCGGCCCGTCCCGCGCTGGGCCGACGAGGGCGGGTCTGTTTATTCCGAAGACGACTTGGAGCGCACCCGGCACGACAAGCTGTGCAAGCAAATCCTGAACTCGGGCGAGGGCATTCAACTCAAGGCCCTGTTCCAGATGACGGAATACCCCCGGCAGGTGATGACGCTGTACGCCCAAGGGTACTCGGTCACGAAGTTCCTCGTCGAGCAGAGCGACCGGCAAACCTTCCTGCAATTCGTGGGCATGGGCCTCAACGACGGCTGGGACCGGGCCGCCAAAGAGGTCTACAACTTCCGCAACATTGACGCCCTCGAACAGGCGTGGATCGACAACCTCAAGAAGGTGGCCCGCGGCGAAGCCGTCGCCGGCCGCTCCCCGCCGCGGGCCGCGACGGCCGGCCGCGACGACAAGTTGATGGTGATGGACACGGCCCCGCCGGCCCGCCCGGTGTTCGACCCGATCCCCGTCTCCCGCGGCGCCTTCCCGGCCGCCGATGCCGACCGCCCGGCCGCGGGCGGAGAAATCGGCTGGAACCGCCCCCGCGCCAAGCCCGCCCCGGAAGCGGTCACGCCGGTGTCGGCGCCGGCCAAGGTCTACACCCCGGCCGCGATCCTGCTGCCGCCGGAGGCAGTGCCGTACCGCTGAGGAAGAGAGCCAGTAAGAATTTTCAGCCACGGATGAACACGGACAAGCACGGATAAAACCAAGCCAAAACGGATGAAGACCGGATCGACACCGCCATACATCGGGCAAGATAAGCCCGACGGGATTGGCCGTGTAAATACGGTTTTCATCCGTCTTGGCTTGGTTTTATACCTTACCCGGCCAGCAATGAGACGTCGTCGAACATCTGGAATCGAAGGGTCATCAGGGTTTTGAGCCGGCTGGCGTGGGTGGCGGGGATCTCGGCCAGGGTTTTCTCGATCGCTTCTCGAAACGAGGCGAAGGTTGCGTGATATTTTCCGTACACGCTCTGTCGTTTGGCGAACCCCCAGAGCCGTTCGATCAGATTCAGGTTGGGCGAGTAGGACGGCAGAAACATCAGTTGAATGGTCAACTCGGCCGCCAGCGCCTGCACGACCTTGTTGCGTTGATAACGCGCGTTGTCGAGGACGAGGGTGACCGGCCCGGCTAGGCACTCGGCCGCGATCTTGCGGAGCAGTTCGCACATGGTGTCGGTGTTCACCACGGTGGTGTTGGTGACGGCGATCAACTGGCGGGACACGGCATTCCAGGCGCCGAGCACATTGAACCGCTGACGGCCGGACGCGGCCCGGACGAACATCCGGACGATCACCCAGAGATGGCAAAGAAACGTGCCGAAGACGAAATGGGCGGCATCGACGAAGAACACGTGACCCCGGCCGGCGACGGCCGCGTCCAAGGCCGGCTGTAGTTGCGTGGCGAGGAAGTCCTCCTGCGTCGCCACGTGTTCGGTCAGCGACTTTTTGGGGGCACGGGCACGGCCCGGGTCCGTTGCCAAGTGAAGCCAAGGCCGGCCAGAAAGGTCCGGGTTTGGGTCAGGCCGCGACGGCGGCCGGTGAGCGCTTCGATGCGGTCGCGGGCTTCGGCGGCGGTACGGACGGGCGTCGCGGTGAGCTCGTTCTTAATTCGGTCGGCGAAGGCGGCGAGATCGCTCACGGGGCCGGTGACGCCCCAATGCCGCAGTCGGCCGAGGCCGCCCGCCCGGTACGCGGCCAAGTAGCGTTGGGCGGTGGCCCGCCCCACCCCGGCGACGGCGGCGGTCTGCTCCCG
>JAYUGD010001029.1:0-3288 GCA_043767785.1 Zavarzinella sp.
AACCCCACGAACACTGACCCGAACGGGTTCAGAGCAATCGGTGCCGGTCACGGGCGACCGCCGGCACAGACCGTTTACCAGGTCTCCCACTGCTTCACCGAAGGGACTACTGTTGTGACGCATCGCACCACCGCCGGCCAGCTGGCCGCGGCCGTGGTCTTCCTGGGCTGGGGGGGGCTACGCCCAGGCGCAGGAGAAGAAGGATCACACCATGGACGGGCACATCGTCAAAATCGACGACGACAAGCTGACGATGGTCGGGGAGGACAAGAAGGAGGTCACCCACCCGGTGCCCAAGGAGGCGAAGATCACGCTCGACGGCAAGGAGGTCAAGCTCAAAGATCTGAAGGAGCACACCAAGGTCAAGGTCAGCATGACGGTCGAAGGCGAGAAGCACACGATCACGAAGATCGAGGCCGAGACGAAAAAGTAACGTCAACCGTAACCGTCCTTTCCCTCCCGCATCCGAACCGGACGGCGGTGGGGTTACACGGTCTAACGGGGCAGGTCGACCGGTTCGGGGGCACGCCGAGCCAGTTTCGACCTGCGCAAGTTTACAATTCACCGGTTAGAATAATTTGAATCGAGATGTTCGACTGGCAAGCCAGCCACAAAACGAGGTATCCCATGGGCGCGGAATCCGATCGTCGAAACTTCCTCATTGGCGGCACCGCCCTCGCCGGCGGGTTCCTGGCCGGGGCGGCCGCCGCCCAGGAGCCGCCGCCCGCGAAGGACGACCCGCACGCCGGTCACGGCGGGAGCGGGAAGAACTACGGTCCGACGGATCCCGGCGACCGCTACAAGCTGACCCCCGGCCGCCGCAAGTCCGGCGAGCCACCCGTCCCGGTCGAACACCCGGACATCGGGAAGCTGCCCTGGAAGATGGTGAACGGGGCCAAGGAGTTCCACCTGTACGCCCGGCACATGAAGCGCGAGTTCCTGCCCGACCTGTGGATCGACGTGTGGGGCTACGGGGCCGAACCCGGCCCGAAGGGCGGCCAGTCCATGCCCGGAATGCCCGGCATGGGAGGAGCGAAGGATAAGGCGAAAGAGATGGGCATGCCCGGCATGCCCGGCATGCCCGGCATGGCCAAGGCGAAGGAGATGCCCGGAATGCCGGGGATGACCAAGGCGCAGGACGGCAGCATGCCCGGCCCGACGATCGAGGTCATGGAGGGGGACAAGGTCCGCATCGTCGTCCACAACGAACTGCCCGAGGCGACGAGCATGCACTGGCACGGGCTGGACGTGCCCAACGCCATGGACGGGGTGATCGGCTTGGTCCAAGACCCGATTCCTCCCGGCGGGATGTTCACCTACGAGTTCGAGCTGAAGCAGAACGGCACCTTCTTCTACCACACCCACGTGCCGATGCAGCAGGCGATGGGGATGGTCGGGCTGTTCATCATCCACCCGAAGGCGGCGTGGGATCCGCCGGTGGACCGGGACTTCGCCCTGATCCTCCAGGAGTGGGCCATCCTCCCCGGGGCGTCGGTCACGAACACGATGTCGATGGAATTCAACATCTTCACGACCAACGGCCGGGCGGCCCCGTACATCACGCCGATGGTGGTTCGCCAAGGGGATCGGGTCCGCATCCGGCTGGTCAACTTCAGCGTCATCGACCACCACCCGATGCACTTCCACGGGATGACGTTCTGGATCACCGGGACGGAAGGCGGGCGGCTCCCGGTGACGGCGTGGATTCCGCGGAACAACGTGCTGGTCGGGGTGGCCCAGGCGTACGACATCGAGTTCGTCGCGTGGAACCCCGGCGACTGGATTCTCCACTGCCACATGTTCCACCACATGATGAACTTCATGTCCTCGATGGCCGGCACGATGGGGGGAGCCATGAAGGGGATGCCGGCCGGCGGCAGCATGGCCACCGGGATGGGGATGATCACCCGCGGCCCGGCCCTGAACGCGGACTTCGGGGGCAGCCTCGGCCGGGGCACGGGGGAGCAGACGGGGGCCGACCGGGCCGTCGGGAACGGGCCGATGATGGCCGGCAAGCCGGGGATACCCGCAATGCCGGGTATGGCCGGTGGGCAGCCGGACATGAAGGGGATGGACATGAAGGCCGGCATGAACGTGCCGGGCTTCCCGCAGGACATGTCCGGCATGTCGAGTTATTCCCCGGCCGAGATGAAGAAACTCACCAAGCCGGAGACGCGCGGCATGCGGAACGGCTGGTTCGCGGACGTCGAGGGGCTCACCACCCTCGTTCGGGTGCTGCCGCCGGACTTGTACGACAAGGTGGTGTCCGGAAAGGGCGAGGTCGCACCCGGTGCGAGCGTCCCGGGGGCCGGTCCGGGCAAGGCCGCCGGCGGCCACGAGGGCCACGGCGGGATGAAGATGGACCCGCCCGCCAAGGGTCCAGTCGATCCGAAGAAGGATCCGGCACCCAAAAAGGACGAGCACGAGGGCCACAAGAAGGAGTGACGGCATGCCCTTTATATCTTGGCTCACGCCGATCAAAACGATCGCCGCCTCGTCTCGATCGGCAGATCCTCACGATTTTGCGCGTTCGGCCGCGACTTTGGCCAAGTGCGTATCCGGGTCGCGTTGGACCTTGGCGACGCAACCCCGACAGCACACGTAAATCGTTTGCCCTTTGACCGTCACGGGAATGGGCGTTCCCATCGCACCGAGGTCGTCACCCATCACCGGGCAAGTCTTTTGACCGCCGTAGGGCTTGGAAGCGACCGGAATCGGAAGCGCGGACGCCGGAGCCCCGGGAAGCACCTGCCCCGACATGCCCGGACCGGGCGCTCCGGCTGCATTTCCCGGCGGGTCGGCGACGGCAACGGGGCTTCGAGCGCGGCCACCGCGTTCGCCGTATGACCGGCATCCCACCGAGTCCAGAGCCGTCAGCAGGACAACCGCTGCCCCGATCCACCCGAACGCTTGTGACCGTGTAGGCTTCATCGCCGTCTCCGATTGAGTGAGCGACCGTGCGCGGATCGGCGGCTCAGTGATTGTGGCCGGCGTGTCCGTCGCTTCCGCTGCTTCCACCGGATGTATCACCGGTGGATCGGCACCCCGTAGTGCCCAAAATAAGGCCCGCGACGGCGATAAAGAACGCCAAACCGAAAAACAGCTTACGTGCTTTCATGTCGAATCCTCCAGAATGCCGCGATCCCGAATTCGCACTCTTTGTGCCCGGGAAAGGATGGCTTCCATACTCACATCGGCACAATTCACAAGCCGGAATCACAAAGTCTGGAGGGGCGGACGAGTCGAGTTTTGCAAATGGGTCGGGCGGAACCCCACATGCATGGTGGT
>JAYUGD010001030.1:0-3285 GCA_043767785.1 Zavarzinella sp.
TGGGCTGTGCTGTGAAACCCCTTCGGGGTAAAGATGAAAACCACTGCCGTTGGAAGTGTTTTGGCAGCAGTTTGGGACCGGCCGCCGGATGCGATTGCGGCTCATGATGAGGGGAACTCCGCGGGCACCTCACTCCTCAAGGCACTCTGAATGATTAGTTACGCTCTCATCCCGCACTCGATACTGCATGAGTTGTTGCTCGGTGCCGCGTCGTAAAGGGAGGCGAGTTTCGCTTCCTCACGAAGCGAATGAATTGGCGGAAGGCGTGATTGAATTTTGTGAAGGCGTCGGCGTTAAACACGCGACACAGGGCACACCCGCGGATGTTTCGCCGTCAGACATCGCCGCTGCGGACCAAGATGAACTTCACAACACTTATTTCGTCCACTCACCTCGAAAAATAGTTTTATAATTCCCATTTGCATCGCCATCGTAGTCCACTCGAGTTGCATAAATACGTATAGCCTGCCCATTCATTTTCTTCATATGGACAAATTCTTTGTTCCTGCTAACCTCGAAAAAATACTCGCCGCGATTCCCGCTTTCTGCCTTCTCGAACCAGTCCTTTCCTTGTCCTCGCATGAAATAACCCTCCGGATGGACCCATACAGTTCGCTTGTCCGGTGGCGGAGCTGCAACCACCTCCTTCTTTGGCGCCGGCACAGCTTCGGATTTCGGCTTGACCCCGTAGAAGACCTCGTCTCTCTTCGCTTCGATCTCGTTGGCGAGGTCGTCTTTCTTTTCCCGCACGCAGTCGGCGATCGCGGATTCATAGGCGATCCGCAGCGCTTTTTGGGCGGCGTCGGGCTTGGCTTTCGTCAACGGGGACAAGTATTTTGGCAGCTCGCCCTTTTCCTCGAACAGCTTGCGTTCGAGCTTGAGGGCGTCCAAGACGGGCTTGCTGCCCGCCAGGCGGGCCGCCTTTTCTTTGGCATCGAAGTGTTCCAGCACCAGGACTTTGAACTTGTCTATCTCTTGGTCGTAAGCGGTATGGGCGGCCGCGAGTTTCGCCTTGATGGGGTCAGGCTCGGCGGCGCAGAGGCCGCCGCCGCCGTTGGCCGCGAGCGCCAAAGCCGCAAACAGACACGGACCGATCATCAGGCGTTGCATGGCCATTCCTCTCCCGCCGCGCGGGACTCACGGGCAACCGCCCGACCAGCGTCGGGCGTCGCCGCTAGACTTGAAATTGATGAGGAAAGTATCCCACAACCGTCACGACACTGCAAGCGCTTTGCTCGCGACAAAAAGCGAAACGGTCTTCGCGTATCATGACCCAGGTTCGCCATCCGCCTGAGACCGGAGTCCCATCATGCGCCATGTTCTTGCCGTCACCTTCTTGCTGTCAGTCTCAGCCACCCTCGCCAATGCCGAACCCGCCGCTCTGCCGGCCACGTTCGACGTGGCGGCCGTCGATGCCTACGTTGCCAAGCAGGTGACGGAGAAGGGCTTCGTCGGGCTGTCGGTGGCCGTCATGCGGGATGGGAAGATTGTGTTCGCGAAGGGGTACGGGAAGCGGAACTTGGAGAAGGGCTTTCCGGTCGAGACGGACACGAGTTTTTCGATTGGGTCGATTACCAAGCAGTTCACCTGTGCCTGCGTGTTCCTGCTCGCGGAGGAGGGGAAGCTGACCATTGATGACCCCGTGGCCAAGTATTTTCCGGCCCTGACGCGGGCCAAGGACATCACCGTCCGCGACCTGATGAACCACACGGCCGGCTACCCCGACTACTACCCGCTCGATTTCCTGGACCGCCGGATGCTGAAGCCCATCTCCTTCGAGGCGCTGGCCAAGGACTACGCCGGTGGCAAGCTCGACTTCGAGCCGGGCAGCCGGTTCTCGTACAGCAACACCGGGTACAACGTCCTCGCCGGCATCGTCGAGAAAGTGAGCGGCCAGCCGTTCGGGGACTTCCTGACGGCCCGCATCTTGAAGCCGTTGAAGCTGGCCAACTCGCGCTACGGCTCCTCCAAGGAACTGCCGTTGGCGGCGACCGGCTACACGGCCTTTGCCCTCGGCAAGCCGGGACCCGCCACGCCGGAAGCAGACGGCTGGGTCGATGGGGCCGCCGGCGTGTGGGCCAGCGCGTCCGACTTGTTGAAGTGGGACTTGGCCCTGACCACCGGAAAGGTCTTGAAGCTCGAGTCGTACAAGGCGATGACGGCCCCGCGGACGCTGACCACGGGGAAGATTTCCGATTACGGCTGCGGCCTGAACGTCGGCACCGTCAACGGCGAGCCGGTAATCCGGCACACCGGCGGCGTGAGTGGGTTCCTGTCCGGCAACGTGTTCCTGCCGCGGGCGAAGGCGGGGTTGGTGGTCCTCTCGAACACCGAACACGTCTCCCCGACGAAACTGCGGACTGACCTGTTCCAACTTCTGCTGAAAGACATCGAGGCCGCCGACGCCCCGGCCGTCCCCACGATCGCCGGGCCGGGGCCGAAGGAGGCCGTGCTGGCGTTCGTGAAACAGATGACGGAAGACAAAGTGGACCGCGCCCAGCTCGGCGAGGAGTTCAGCGTGTACCTCACGCCCGAGCGCGTGACGGCCGGCGGGGCGCGGCTCAAAGCCCTCGGCGAGCCGACCAAAGTGGATGTGGAGCCGGCCCACGAGCGCGGCAGCATGGAGGCGGTCGTCGTGAAGTTGACGTACAAGACGGCGACTGTCCGGGCGTCGATGTACCGCACGCCGGACGGCAAACTCCAACAGGTGCTGTTTTACAGCGAGTGACGATTTGGCGGCAGGCTGCCCGCGAACGACGCGATCCACTGAACTTGGTCGGCCGTTTCGGGGACCGGTCGCCCGCGCGCCGCCGTGACCCGTTGCGTGGCGGCCGCCGGCTCGACGCCGGACCAGACCAACGCGCCAATGGCCACCAACGCCGCCCGGCCGATGCCCTGCCGACAGTGGATGGCGACAGTCTTCCCGGCGGCCAATTGACCGGCCGCTGCGGACACCAACTCCGCGAATGCCGACGTGGACTCCGGGACGCCGCGGTCGGCGATCGGAAACGTTGCGTATTCGATCCCGGCCGCGCGGCAAAGGTCGGCTTCGGCGGTTAACTCCAACTCGGCCTCTTCCTCCGGGGTGAGCAGCGAGACGATGACTTCCACGCCGGCCCGCCGCCAACCTTGGATTTCATCCTCCAGCCAGTCCCCGCCGCGCGGCCGCGGCATGACGGCCAAGCGGCCGGGCCACGGGCCGTCGATCCAGTACAGTTCCGCTCGCATCATGTTGCCCCTGTGGTGTTCGTCCGTCAGAGGTGGCCGCGTCAGCGACGCCCAACC
>JAYUGD010001031.1:0-9071 GCA_043767785.1 Zavarzinella sp.
TCCCGTCCTCGGGAAGGGGGCCGGGGGGTTAGGTTGCCTTTGCGGCGAGAGTCATTACATGCCCCGCCCGCAGCCGTTCAAGGGCCGTCGCCGTCGCCCCGTTGTTCCCCGCAACCGTCAGCGGATGGCCGCCGTGGCGGTACATCGGGGCCGTCACCAATGGATAGGCTTCCGGGCGGCGGTGGGCCAGCATTTGGTGGCCGACGCGGCGGTCTCGCTCGGCGCGCAGGGCGAGAAGATCAATCGGGGCGACGACGATCTTCTCGACCGGGCCGGGGTCGGCTTGGGCGAGGATGCGGCCGTCGTAGTCCACGACCATGCTGCCGCCGGGCCACGAGAACGGCGGGTAGTGGCTGGCCCGCGCGGCCTGGTTGGCGGCGACGACGTAGGCGAGATTTTCGATGGCCCGGCAGCGGTTTACCACGGTCCACCAGTCCATCGGGGCGGTGGCGCCCCACGGGTCCATGTAGGCCGACACGCGGATCAGCACGTCGGCCCCTTGCAGGGCCAGTTCGCGGATCGCCTCGGGGAAGAGCCAGTCGTAGCAGATGGCGCAGCCGAGCTTGCCGATCTCCGTGTCCGTGACGGGGAACAACGGGTCCGGAAAATTGGGGATGTCGTGCGGGCTGGAATGCACCTCCCACGGCACCCACGGGTGGACCTTGCGGTACTTCGAGAGCAGCCCGTCCGGGCCGATCAGGCAGGTGGTGTTGAACACGTGGCCGGGGAAGCGGCGGTCCGCTTCCAAGAAGGAGCCGGTCTGGATGTAGACGCCGTGGGCCTTGGCGGCGCGGGCGTAGCGGTCGGTGTGTTCGTTGGGGAGCTCGACGGCCAGCTTGTCGGCCAACTCCGCGACCGTCTCGTAGATCGGGGCGGCGTGGGCGAACTCGGGGAAGACGATGAGCCGCACGTCCCCGAACGGCTTGTAGCCGACGACGGCCCGCTCGACCGTCGAGAGCATGTGGCCGACGCGGTCGGGGATGTCGGCCCGCGTCGCCGGGTTGGGGAAGTCGGTCTGGCAGGCGGCGGCCAAATAGCGCCCGGTCATGGGTTGATGCCTCTAGATGTAGAAAGGCCGTTCTCGCAAAGTTCGCAAAGAGGCAAAGCTCGCAAAGAGCCGCTGTCATTTGAGCAAGTGGATCGTGGGGTAACGGTCTATTTTTCTTCTTCTTCTTTGCGAGCTTTGCCTCTTTGCGTGCTTTGCGAGAAAAGAGTATTGTCTCGGTGAGCTTTGCGAGAAATGCCTTTTGCCTTAAGCTATCAACTATCCCCTCCGCGCCGGCCGCAAGCGGGCGACATTACTTGGGAAATTCGATGGCCCGCGCTCCCTTCGTCTATGTGCCCACCGTCGGGCCGAAGCTCCGCATCGTGTTATTCATGGTGTTCGGCAGTTTCGCCCTGCTCGGGGCCACCGGCGTCTACCTCGCCGGCCTGTCCGTGCTGAACTGGGCGAACAGTCCGCAGAGCCACACGACGCCGTTCTCCCTGTGGATGTTCCTGGCCCACACGGCCATCGGCGTCGTCGGCACCCTGCCGTTCGTTCTGTTCGGCGGCATCCACTATGTGAATGCCCACCAGCGCACGAACCGACTGGCCGTCCGCACCGGGATCATGCTGCTCGTCACCGGGGTGGTCATCATCGTCACCGGGTTCGCCCTCGTGCAACTGGAGGGGATGCCGCAACTCCCGACCGGGTCGGTGCCGCGCAGCATCACGTATTGGCTGCACGTTCTCGTCCCGGTGTTCTGCGTGTCGCTGTACGTGACGCACCGCAACGCCGGGCCGCGCATCAAGTGGGGGTACGCCAAATGGTGGGGCGCCGGCGTCGGGGCGTTCACCGCCGTCATGATCGGCATGCACTCGCAAGACCCGCAGACGTGGTATCGTGAGGGGCCGAAAGAAGGCGCCAAGTACTTTGAGCCGTCGCTGGCCAAGACCGCGGACGGCAAGTTCATCCCGGCCGACATTTTGATGATGGACGAGTACTGCACCAAGTGCCACCAAGACATCGCCAAGGACCACTTCCACTCGGCCCACAAGTTCAGCTCGTTCAACAACCCGCCATACCTGTTCAGCGTCCGCGAGACGCGCAAGGTGTCGCTGGAGAAGACCGGCAACGTGAAGGCGTCCCGGTGGTGCGCCGGCTGCCACGACGTGGTGCCGTTCTTCAGCGGGGCGTTCGACGACCCGAAGTTCGACGACGTGAGCCACCCGACCGCCCACGCCGGCATCACCTGCACGGCCTGCCACGCCATCACCAACGTCAACAGCACGCTCGGCAACGCGGACTACACCATCGCCGAGCCGGCCCACTACCCGTTCGCCACCAGCAAATCGGGCGCGCTGCAGTGGATCAACAATCAGCTCGTGAAGGCCAAGCCGGACTTCCACAAGCAGACGTTCCTGAAGCCGTTCCACAAGACGGCCGAGTTCTGCTCGACGTGTCACAAGGTCAGCCTGCCGGCGGACTTGAACAACTACAAGGAGTTCCTGCGCGGCCAGAACCACTACGACAGTTACCTCCTCAGCGGCGTGTCCGGCCACGGGGCGCGGTCGTTCTACTACCCGGCCCAAGCCAAGGAGAATTGCGCCCAGTGCCACATGCCGCTGACGCCCAGCGGCGACTTCGGGGCCAAGGACTTCGACGGGTCCGGGACGCGCAAGGTCCACAATCACCGCTTCCCGGCCGCCAACACCGGCCTGTTTGAACTGTTGAAGTTCGACGCCCGGTACAAGGACCACGCGGACGAATTCCAGAAGACCATCGACATGCACGCCGACTACCTGCGCGGCAAGGCCGAGGACGGCAGCGACAAGAAAGTGCGCGTCGACATCTTCGGCCTGAAAGAAGGAGCGACGACGGACACGGCGGCGCTGGTCGCCCCGCTGCGGCCGAAGTTGCCCAAGCTGAAGCCGGGGCAATCGTACTTGGTGGAAGTCGTGGTCCGCACGCTCGGCCTCGGGCACCCGTTCTCGCAGGGCACCGTGGACTCCAACGAGATTTGGGTGGACTTCCAGGCGAGCGCCGGCGGCAAGGAGTTCGCCCGCAACGGCGCCCTGCGCGACGGCGCCGCCGGGCCGCTCGACCCGTGGAGCCACCAGATCAACGTCCACATGCTGGATCGCAACGGCAACCGCATCAACCGCCGCAACCCGCAGGACATCTTCACGCCGCTGTACGACAAGCAAATCCCGCCGGGGGCCGCCGCCGTCGCCCACTACCGCATCGACGTGCCGGCCGACGTCAAGGAGGCCGTGGAACTGACCGCGAAAGTCCGCTACCGCAAGTTCGACTACGAGTACATGAAGCTCGTCCACGAGGGGAAAGAACCGCCGGCCCTGCCGGTCGTGGACGTGTGCGTGGACAAGATCACGCTCCCCGTGGCGGGCGTCGCCGAGACCGTGCCGGAGCAAACGTCCCCCGTGAAGCCGGGGTGGCAGCGGTGGAACGACTACGGCATCGGCGAGTTCCTCGAAGGGGGCGTCACCGCCAAGCGCGGGCACTACAAGCAGGCCGAGGCGGCGTTCAAGGCGCTGCTGGCCTTGGGTGACAAGGACGCCACCCCGCACGCCCACGTCAATCTGGCCCGCGTGTACATCGACGAGGGGCGATTTGATGAAGCCGCCGCCCAATTGAAACTGTCCGGCGAGTGCGAAGTCCCGGCCGCGTGGTGGACGCGGGCGTGGTTCACCGCCGTCGTCAACGGCGAGACGGCCACCAGCAAGGAACACTTGGAGGCGGCCATCGCCGACCTCGAACGCCTGCTCGACCCGGACAACCAGCCGGGCGAGCGCAAGTTCGACTTCACCAAGGACTTCGTCGCGTGGGCGCGCCTCGCCAACCGCCTGTTCAAGCGCAGCCAGTACGAGGCGCCCGACTCGGCGGGCCAGCGCGACTACCTGCAGCGGGCGATCACGGCCGGCGGGCGCGTGCTGGCCCTCGACTCCGAAGACGTGGAGACGCACGACCTGCTGGCCCGCAGTTACGCCCGCCTGTCCACGGGGGCCGGCGACGCGCCGCCCGCCGCCGACAAGTCGCTGGCCGATCTGGCCCAAACCGCCGCCGACGCGAAGGCCGGCAAAGACGCGCGACTGGCCGCCGCCAAGGGCTTCGCGGACGGCCTGCCGGCCACGAAAGACCCGGCCTTGCCGGTCATCAAGGAACAGCGGCCGAAGTTAACCGCCGCCTTCCGCGACGAGACCGACCCGGACGTGAAGGCCGCCCTCGCCGGCACCTTGGCCGCCCTGCACCGCACCGCCCACGGCATCTACAAGCCGGACGAGTTGGCCCAGGCCAACGCCACGCGCATCTACCGGGAGAAGAACCCGATCGCCAACTACGCCGCCCGCGAGCGCGTGATCTACCCGACGACGCCGGCCCACCGGGACGCGATCTTGAAGACGGGGAATTTGCCGGCGGTGAAGTGACCGCCCCGTTTAGCCGCGACGCGGAGGCTTTGCGCAGCGGAGCGCGTCTTGCGATCTAAAGACGATTTAACCACGAATAACACGAATAACACGAATAAATCAAAGCCACGCGAAACGCCCCCGCTGATTTGCCGCGTCTTGAATTCGTGTTATTCGTGTTATTCGTGGTTAAAAGTTCTTTCGGCTTGGCCCCTTAGTTTTGGAACGACATGCACGCGAACTCCCCCCGCCGCCCGGCGGCCAGCCGCCGACCCGTCCTCGTGGTTCTCGCCCTCGTGGCCCTTGGGGCCGGCGGGTATTTCGCCTACGACCGGTGGTTCGGCAAGAAGGATGTCGTCCCCGTGGTCGTGGTGCCGAACCAGGCCAAGACCCGGCAGGTCGCGGCCGTGCCGCCGTTGCCGTTCACGGACGTGACCACGGCCGCCGGCATCGCCTTCACGCACCAGACCGGGGCCACCGGCGTGAAGCTGTTGCCCGAGACGATGGGGGGCGGCGTCGCCGTCCTCGACTACGACGGCGACGGCAAGCCGGACCTGCTGTTCGTCAACTCCGGGTGGTTCCCCGGCGAGCCGTCGAAAATTCCGCAACCCACCTTGGCCCTGTACCGCAACAAGGGGGACGGCACCTTTGAAGACACGACGGCCGCGGCCGGCTTGGCCGGCCCGCTGTACGGCATGGGCGTCGCCGTCGGGGACTTCGACAACGACGGCCGGCCGGACCTGTTCATCTCCTGCGTCGGCAAGCACCACCTGTTCCACAACGTGGACGGCAAAAAGTTCGAAGACGTGACCGACGAGGCCAAGGTCGGCGGCCCCGGCGAGTTGCCGGCCGTGTCGCGGGCCGAGTTTCTGCGCTGGAAGGACGCGATCCCGTTCGGCAGCTCGGCCACGTTCGTTGACTACGACGGCGACGGCCGACTCGACCTGTTCGTCTGCCACTACGTCACCTGGTCCCCGGCCACCGACCTCTCCATCGGCTCCACGCAAGAAGGACTGTCGCGGGCGTTCAACCGGCCGCAGCAGTTCGAGGGGGCGCAGAGCACGCTGTACCGCAACGTGGACGGCAAACACTTCGAGGACGTGTCCGCCGCGGCCGGCGTGCAGGTGTTCACGCAAGAGGGGACCGCCGCGACCGACCGGAAGCGGGCCGCCGGCAAGGGCCTCGGCGTCGTCGTGTGCGACCCGGACGAAGACGGCTGGCCCGACCTCTTGGTCGCCAACGACTCCGTGCGCAACTTCTTCTTCGCCAACCGGCCGGGGCCGAACGGGACGCGCGTGTTCAAGGAGATCGGCGAGACAAGCGGGGCGGCCTACGCCGACGACGGCAAGCCGCGGGCCGGCATGGGCATCGACTTTGGCGACTACGCCTTCCGGCGGCCGGGCGTGGTCATCGCCAACTTCGCCACGGAGCCGGTGACGTTCCTCGAAGTCACCAAGCGCAAGAACGACGCCCCCCTGTTCGCGGACACGGCCGTCACCGTCGGCCTGGCATCCCCGAGCCGAGCGGCCCTGAAGTTCGGCGCCGTCTTCCTGGACGCCGACAACGACGGCCGGCTCGACCTGTTGCTGTGCAACGGCCACATCGAGCCGGAGATCGCCAAGATTCAGGCCTCCCAGAAGCACGAGCAGGCGGCCCAACTCTTCTGGAACACCGGGAACTCGGACTGCTACTACGAGCCGGTGACGGCCGCCCAAGCCGGCGACGACCTGTTCAAGCCGATGGTCGGCCGCGGCTGCGCCTACCTCGACTACGACGGCGACGGCGACCTCGACGTGGTCTTGGTCGCCAACGGCGGCCCGGCCCGCCTGCTGCGCAACGACGCCCCCAAGGGCAACCACTGGCTCCGGCTCGACCTGCGCGGCAACGGCACGACCGGCAACCGCTCGGCCATCGGCGCCACCGTCGAAGTGGAGGCCGGCGGCCAGACGATCCGCCGCACCGTCGCCGGCTCCCGCGGCTACCTCAGCCAATCCGAACTCATGGTTCACGTCGGCCTCGGCAAGGCCGACAAGGTTGACAAAGTCACCGTCCGCTGGCCCGGCCAGTCGGGGGCCAAGACGTATGACAACCTCGCCGTCGACAAGGTCCATGTGCTGACGCAGGAGTGAGGGCGAACCGCCGTTTAGCCGCGACGCGGAGGCTTTGGCGGGCGGCGATTTTTCGCGGCGTGGCCGCGCTCCGCTGCGCAAAGCCTCCGCGTCGCGGCTAAACAGTCGCCGAAATTTGGTAGACTTCCCCCGTGCTGTCTTCCGTCCCCAAACCGATCCTCTTCGCCGGCCTGTTGGCCGCAGCCGGCGCCGCCGCCGTCATCAACGAGTTGCTGGCCGCCCGCCCGGACGACGCGGTCGTGTTGACCGAGGCCGGCCGGCGGACGCGGAAGCGCCCTTGCGAAAGTCGCTCGCCCTCCAGCCGGACCGCCGCTTGATGCGCCGGCTGGAAGCGCCGATGGGGAAGCCGTGAACCCGTCCCGCCGTCTGCCGCTGGCCCTCGGGGCCGTGGCGCTGCTCCTCGCCGCCGGCGGGGTGTGGTACGCCACGCGGTCCACGCCGGCCGCCGTCGTCCCGCCCGAACAGCCGCCCGTGGAGGAGCTGACCGGGCCGACGATCTTCGAAGACGTGACGGCCGGCAGCGGCGTGGCGTCCGTGTACCGCAACGGCGAGGAGGCCGACCGCTACACCATCCTCGAATCGCTCGGCGGCGGGGTCGCCGTGCTGGACTACGACGGCGACGGCTGGCTCGATCTGTTCTTCCCCGGCGGCGGCACGATGGCCGGGGACCCGCCGCAAATCCGCGGGCGGCCGGGCAAGCTGTACCGCAACCTCGGGAACTGGAAGTTCGAGGACGTGACGGCGAAAGTCGGCTTGGACGCCCCCCTCTTCTACACGCACGGGGCCGCCGTCGCCGACTACGACCGGGACGGCTTTCCCGACTTGCTCGTCACCGGGTGGGGCCGGACGGCCCTGTACCACAACGAGCCGGACGGCGCCGGCGGCCGGCGGTTCGCCGAGGTGAGCGCCAAGGCCGGGCTGACGGACGCCCGCTGGGCCAGCAGCGCCGCGTGGGGAGACTTGGACGGGGACGGCTTCCCCGACCTGTACGTGTGTTACTACGTGGACTGGTCCTTCGCCAACGACCCGAAATGCCCCGGCGTGGGCCGGGACGTGGCGCGGGACGTGTGCCCGCCGCAAAAGTTCGGGCCGCTGCAACACCGCCTGTACCGCAACAAGGGGGATGGCACCTTCGCGGACGTGACGGCCGCCGCCCCGCTCCGGCCGGACGGCAAGGGCCTGGGCGTGCTGATCGCCGACGTGGACGGGGACGGCCGCCCGGACATCTACGTGGCGAACGACGCCGGGGACAACTTCCTGTACGCGAACCGCGGCGGAATGAAATTCGAGGAGCGCGGCCGGGCCAGCGGGTCGGCGCTGGACGACACCGGCTTTTACAACGGCAGCATGGGCGTGGACCTCGCCGACTACGACGGGTCCGGCCGGCCGGGCTTGTGGGTCACAAACTTTCAGGGAGAAGTCCACGCCCTCTACCGCAATATCGGGGCCGCCGGCTTCCGGCACGACAGCCAGGCGGCCGGCGTCGCCCGCCTCGGCCGGCAGTTCGTCGGCTTCGGGACCGCCTTCGTGGACTTCGACAACGACGGCTGGGAAGACTTGGCGATCAGCAACGGCCACGTCGTCCGCTTCCCCGTCGGCGCGACCGTGAAGCAGCGGCCGGTGCTGCTGAGGAACGAGGAACACGAGGGCCGCCGGCAGTTCCGCGAGCTTCCCGGTAAGGGCGGCCCGTACTTCCGCGGCCAGTACGGCGGCCGCGGCCTGGCCGTCGCCGACTTGGACGATGACGGCTGGCCGGACCTGATTATCACCCATCAAAATGAGCCGGCCGTGCTGCTCCGCAACGTGGCCGGGCCGGCGGCCGGCTCCGGCAACCACTGGCTCGGCGTCTCCCTGGCCGGCCGCGACAAGCGCGACGTGGCCGGGGCCACGCTCACGCTGGAAGTCAACGGCCAGAAACTGACGCGCTTCACCCGCGGCGGCGGCAGCTACCTCTCCACGAGCGACCCCCGCCTGCGCTTCGGCCTCGGCGCCGCCGACAAGGTCGGCCGCCTCACCGTGAAATGGCCGCACGGGAAGGAAGAGGTCTTCGATGGGCTGGAACCGGGCGCTTATTGGCGGGTGAGCGAGGGGACGGGGAAGGCGGACCGGGTGACAAGGTGACAAGGTGACAAAAATCATACGAACTGAGTGCCGTTAGAGCGGAGTTCAGAATGGTGTAGAGTCCGCGAGCGGGCGGGCGTCGTTTACCTCACCCCCCGGCCCCTTACAAGGGTAGGTCATGCCGGGCGATAAACTCTTGTTCGGTGATGTCCGGGACCGGCTCGGGGGCCGGCCACGCTTCTTGGGCGAACCGGCCGACGGGGGCGACGCCGGCCAGCAAGCCGGCCACGATCCGGCCCAACCCGATGATGAACAGCCGGTGGACCCGCGGCCGGCCGCGCGGCGGCCGCGGCAGTTTCGGCACCGGCGGGACGGTCTCCGGCCGCGGCTCCCCCTCACTCAACCCGCCGACGTCGACCAGCCACAACGTGGCCACGGCCAAGACCACCCACTGGCGGGCGGCCCGGTCCGGGG
>JAYUGD010001032.1:0-3282 GCA_043767785.1 Zavarzinella sp.
CTTGGCGTCTTGGCGGTTAAACTGTTTGTTGCATTTTCAATTCAACGGGCCGGCTTTTGCGCCTTCGCCAACACCGCCTCCAACTTCACGGGGGCCCCGTTCTGCCGCTTGCTCTCCTCGGCCGCTTCCATGAAGGCGAACACCTCGGTCGTTTCGGCGGCGCTGACCGGGGGCGTGCGGGTCTTGAAGAACTTGGCGACCTCGGCGGCGGTCGCCTCGTAGGCCATGTACTTGTCGTTGGTCGGCACGACGCCCTTCACCGGGACGCCGTGGCCGTAGACGCCGGCCGTGGAGACGCCCTTCGTGCCGAACACCGTGGCGCTGTACTTCGGCGCGCCTTTGCGGATGCCGCGGTAAGTGCCGACGCGGCCGTCCTTCCACACGCCCGTCACCACGTCCGCGACATCGGTGGATGTGCGGGTGAGGGAGACGCAACCCGGCCCCATGATCGTGTACAGCGTCTCGACGCCGTGGACGCCGTGCCAGAACAGGTCCGGGTGGTGCGGCTCGCGCGGGCAGCCGCCGTACACGTCGCAGCCCAGCACGTCGCCGACGTCTTCGTGGTGTCGCATGCCGATGAAGCCGGGGCTGAAGCGGTGCTGCGAGCAGGAGAAGATCGGCGTCTTGTACTCGGCCGCCAGCCGGTAGATTTCCACCGCGTCCGCGAGCGAGGCCGCCAGCGGCCGGCCGACGTAGACGGGCTTGCCGGCTTTCAAGATCGGCTTGAGTTGTTCCAAGTGCGCCCGGCCGTCCACGCTCATGACCATCACGGCATCGACGCGCTTCAACACCTCGTCAATCGACCCGACGACTTCCACTTTGAGCTTCTTGATGCCCTCTGTCCACTTCGGCAACTCGCGGACGCTTTCTTCAATGTCCGGGCTGCCGGCCGGGAAAGCGGCGACGACCTGAAGGCCGGCCAAGTCCCCGGCCGCCGTCGGGTTGTGGAACATCTGGGTGAAGTCCACCGCCTGGTAGTTGTCCAACCCGACGATGCCGACCTTGATCGGGTCGGCCGCGGACAGGGGGGCGAGGACTGTGAGAGCGAGGAGCAGGGGACGCATGATTGGAAACCTTTGAGCATCGAGGGTGGGGAAGTCCCCGGGGGCGGGGAGCCGTGGCCCGCGTCTTGACAAGTATACCAAGCCCCAATCACTGGACCGCCGGTTAAGCGACGCCGGCGGCTCCCGGAGGAAGTCCCGAGGCGCTTCGCCTCATTGAAACACGTTCCCGCCCCATCGCGTTTCGTAAACTCCCTTGATGACTTCCCCGCTCGTCCTCCGCCTCCGCTTCCTCGGCCTCACGCTGGCCGTCGGCCTGATCGTCTGGGCGGCCACCGTCTTGGCGTTCTTCACGTGGCGGGCGTTGGCCGAGGGGCACGTCGGGCATCAGGGGACGAGTCCCACGACGCCGTGGGTGTTGCTGTTGTCGCTGCCGGCGGTGATGTTCGCCCCGCTGATGGGGTACGTCGCCCAGTCCGGGTTCCGGCGGCAGTTACTGTTCACCGTCACGGTCATCATCTTCGGGCTGCTGCTGGTGCCGTACTTGGACCCGGTGGGGCAGCCGTGGCTGAGTTACGCGGCGCTGATCTCGCTGTTCACCGTGCAGTATTTGATGATCGCCCACGTCGTCCTCACGGAACTCAAATTCCATTTGCGGATTCGCAAGTACGCCTACCTGTGGGCGTTCGTGACCGTCGTGATTCTCGGGGCTTTTCTGGGGGGCATCGGCTTCGTGTTCCAGTGGGGCAGCGCCGCCGACCCGGTCGCGGCGGTGAAGTTGTTGCTGGCGGCCGTCGCCGTCAGCGGGGCCTTGTTGCCGATGGGCCTGCCGCCGTCGGAGACGAAGATCGCGGGTGGCTTGGTGAAGACCCTCGCGGCCGGCTCCCGCATTTTGTGGAAGGAACCTTACACCCGCTACCCGCTGATGATGTTCGCCCTCGTGGCGTTCCTCATCACGTTGACCGGGGTGTGGGTGCTGCGGACCGGCTTGGGGCAGGCCGCGCCGCCGCAAGCATATGCGGAAGTGTGGGCGAGAACCAACCGCTTCGCCCTCGGCCTGTTGATCGGCTGGGTGTGCTGCTTGTCGCACCCGAACACGTACCGCAACGGCTACCTCTTTGGGCACGCCGCCGCCCTGGCCACGTTTTGCGCCGGCTGGCTGCTGATCGGCGAGTCGCGGGAGACGCCGGTGTTGCTGTTGGGCGTGTGCTTCGGGGCCGTCATTAGCCCGCTGTGGAACTGGGTGTCCAACTGGACGCCGCCGGGCTGGCACGGCGTCGCGGCCATGTGGCTCTTCGGCGGGGCGGCGGCCGGCGTCGCCCTCGCCGGGGCCGTCGGCCTGCTCGGCGGCCGCGTCGATGACATCGCTTCCATGTGCCTGTATCTGCTGCTCGGCGGCACGGCGCTGATGACCGTCGTCGGCTGGACGGTCCTTTTCCGGCCGTTGATGGAAGGGACGATGGGCTACTTCATGTTGCCGATGTACCACGTGCATTGCCGGGGGCCGGGGCTGCTGAAACTGCCGGTGCGGCGCGAGCCGGTGTTGTACATCGCCAACCACGCCGCGTGGTTCGACCCGCTGTGGCTGTCCAACGCCATCCAAACCCCGTGTACGCCGATGATGACCAGCACCTTCTACGACTTGCCGGTGATTCGCTTCGTGATGCGGCATGTGATGGGGACGATCCGCGTGCCGGACTCGCGCTACCGCAAGGAGGCCCCGGAGATTCAGGAGGCCATCGCCGAACTGGGCCGCGGCAACGCCGTCATGATCTTCCCCGAGGGCTACCTGCGCCGCAAGGAAGAAATCCCCATGCGCCGCTTCGGCCGCGGCGTGTGGCAAATCCTGGCCGCCCGGCCACAGACGCCGGTGATGGCCTGCTGGATCGAAGGGGGCTGGGGCAGCGTCGTCTCGCACAAGGGCGGGCCGCCGCTGAAGAACAAGGGGCTGAAGAATTTCGGCCGCATCGAGATCGGCTTCCGCGAGCCGATCATCGTCCCGCCGGAGATCCTCGCCGACCAGATGAAGACCCGCCTGTTCCTGATGAACGAAGTCTCGCTGGCCCGCGTCCCGCTGGGCCTCAAGCCCTTGGAGTTGTCGAAGGTGGCCGAGGAGCCGGGCGGCGAGGGAGGCGAGGAATGATCAGCATCAGCGTGGCCAACCCCTACGAAATCCTCGAACCCGACTACGCCCGCCTGAAACTCTCGGCCCGCACCGTGCTGGAAGGCGAAGGCATTACGGAGGCCAAGATCAGCCTCGCCCTGGTGACGGACGACAAGA
>JAYUGD010001033.1:0-1023 GCA_043767785.1 Zavarzinella sp.
CGTAGTTTCCTTCTAACAGGACTCCGCATGACTCGCCGTCTCTGCCTTCCGCTGCTCCTCCTTTTCGCCTCATCGGCCCTCCCGCAAGACGCCCCGGCGAACCCGGAAGCCCTCGCCCTCGACGCCAAGTTGATCGCGGAGGCCAAGGACCATTCGGAGGTGATGAAGAACCTCCAGTACCTCAGCGACATCATCGGGCCGCGGCTCACAGGCTCAACCGGCGCGAAGCGGGCCAACGAGTGGGCCGCGGAGTTGATGAAGGCTTACGGCCTCAGCAACGTCCGCTTGGAGCCGTGGGAAATTCCCGTCGGCTGGGAGCGCGGGACGGCCACGGCGAAGATCGTGGACCCGGACAACGGCCGCCTCCTCACCGTCGCCTCGGCCGGGTGGACCCCCGGCACCAAGGGGAAAGTCACCGGCCCGGTCGTCATCCTGACCGCCAAGACCAAAGACGACTTTGACAAATACCGGGGCAAGTTGAAAGACGCCATCGTCCTCCGCGGCGACCCGGCGAAAGTGGCCCCCGTCACCGACCTGAATTATGGCCCGCCGCCGTCCGACCCCAAATCCAAGACCCCCGACAAGAAGCCGGACGAAAAGGAAAAGCCCAAAGAAGAGAAGCCGCCGGAGAAGAAGCCGAGCATCCAGGAGCAACAGGCCTTCCGGCGGGAACTGGCCGACTTCCTGCGCGCCGAGGGGGCCGCCGTCCTGATGTCGGACGCCGGCAAGCCGCACAATTTGCTCGTCACCACCGGCCAGTGGCGCGGCACCGACCGGGCCAACGCCCCGGAGCCGTTGCCCGCGTTGTTCGTGGCGCACGAGTATTACGCCCTGCTGCACCGCCTCGCCAGTCGGCCGGCCCCGGCGGTGACGAAAGTGGAAGTCGAGATCACCAATACGTTCGTGCCCGGCCCGGTCACGGTGTACAACACCGTCGGCGAAATCCCCGGCGAGACGGCCGACGAGTTCGTGGTCGTCGGCGCCCACCTCGACTCGTGGGACTTGGCCCAAGGCACCACGGAC
>JAYUGD010001034.1:0-9061 GCA_043767785.1 Zavarzinella sp.
CCGGGGCCTTACGGCCCTCGGCTCACTTCGGCCATTCGTCATTCCTATTTGCCCAACTCCTTCACCCGGATGTTCTTGTAGCGCACGAACTGCTTGGTGAGGTCGCCGCCGCCGTGGACTTGCAGGGCGATGCCCCCCTTGTCGGCCAGGCGCTTTTCGGTGTCTTGGTACTCCATGAACTTCACGCCCTTGATCCACGTCGTGATCTTGGGCGGGTTCCCCTCGATGCGGGCGCGGAGTTCGTTCCACTCGCCGTGCTTCCAGAACTCGGCCCACTTCTCCGGGGCGATGGGGCACTTGACTGAGGACGGCCCCTGCTTGCTCGGGACGATGATCTCCGTCACCTTGTCCGTGAAGTCGAAGTTGCGGACGTGCGGCTTGCCGCCGATGCCCTCGCCGTAGACGCCCATGAGGTTCCCGTTGGCGTGGTAGTCGATCATCGCTTGGTAGCATTTGCCGGTGTCCGTGCTGCGCAGGAACAGGCCGCTGTCCGGGCCGAAGTCGTTCTTCATCTCCAGGGCGATTTCAAAGTCGCCGTACTCTTTCTCGGTGATGATGATGCCGCCGTTGCCGGGGATGTCCTGCGTGCCGGTCATGGCCCCGTCGGTCACTTCCCACTTGCCGCCGGTCTTGTTCTTGCTGGCCCCGCTGTGCCCCGTCTTGGCGCTCACTTTCCAGCCGGCGAGCGTTTTGCCGTCGAAAATGGAGGTGAACCCCTCGTCGGACGGCTTCTCCTCGGCAATCGTCGGGGAGATTTGCCAGAGGAGGGCGAGGCAACCGATCAGCAGAAGCGAAGTGATAACGCGCATGGTGACACCCAATGGGAGAAGCGGGGCGAGGGAGCGTCAGTATGGCCGGGCGTGGGTGAGAAGACAAGAATAAAAGGCATTTTTAGCCACGGATCGAACACGGATGAAACACGGATCAAGGCGGAAGACAAATCGAAATCAGAAGACGGATGAAAACCGGATTCGCACGGCCAATCCCTGTGAAAAAAGGGAGTGGCTTACCGTGCGGATCCGGTTTTCATCCGTCTTCGGTTCGGATCCGTGATCGATCCGTGTTCATCCGTGGCTAAAAAAAGAGTCAAATCATCGGTGGGCTTCGTGGCACACTTCGCAGGCTTCCGACAGCTTGGCGAAGGCGGCGTCGGCGGCCTTCTTGTCCTTCTTGCCGGCGGCGGCGTTCAACTCCTTGGCGGCGGCGTCGAACTCCTTGCACAGCTTTTCCCAGCTCTTCTGGTCGCCCTTCTCCGGCTTCATGGCCGCGAGCTTGGCCGTCGAGTCCGCGTACTTCTTCGTCTCCGTCGAGACGGCGGCCCAATCCGGTTCCGCGCCGACCAAGAGTTTCTTGAGCGCCGGGTGGGCGCCCCCCTTCTTGCCGGCGATCGTCTTCATGAGGGCTTCGATCTCGTCGTTGGCCCGCACGGCCCCGACCAGCACCGTCAGACTCGTCAGTCCGACGACCATCAACTTGGCAACAGAACGCGACATGCCCGATTTCTCCACGGAGAGCGTTTATCGAAGGGGGTATCCGACCGCCGCTATTCTACGGGCGACTTGTGCGGAATGACAAGGTGGCCGATGCCCCCGGCCCTCGCACAATGACAAGAAGAGTTCGTCCACGCAGAATGAGGGTCGATCACCATGGCCAACAGCTTCGGCAGCCGCGGGTCGTTGTCCGCCGGCGGCACGTCGTACACCATTTATCGCCTGGCGGCCGTCGAGGCGAAGTTCCCGCAGGCGGCGCGGCTGCCGTTCTCGCTCAAGATCCTTTTGGAGAACCTGCTGCGGACCGAGAACGGCCTGTCGGTGTTCCCCAAGGACATCGCGGCCGTCGCCCAGTGGGACCCGAAGGCCGAGCCGGACATCGAGATCGGCTTCACCCCGGCCCGCGTCCTGCTGCAAGACTTCACCGGCGTCCCGGCCATCGTGGACCTCGCGGCCATGCGCGACGCCATGCACGCCCTCGGCGGCGACCCGGCCAAAATTAACCCGCTGATCCCGTGCGAACTCGTGATCGACCACTCCGTGCAAGTGGACGACTTCGGCACGGCGTCGGCCTTCGAGAACAACACCAACCTCGAGTACGAGCGCAACCACGAGCGGTACGTCTTCCTGCGCTGGGGGCAGAACGCCTTCGACAACTTCAAGGTGGTCCCGCCGGAGACGGGGATCGTCCACCAAGTGAACTTGGAGTTCCTCGCCCGCGTGGTGTTCGTCAAGGAGACGCCGGGCTTCCTCGACCGCACCTTGCCGAACTTGGGCACGGGCCTGAAGTTCGACACGGAGCGCTTGGCCTACCCGGACACGCTGGTCGGGACGGACTCGCACACCACGATGATTAACGGCCTCGGCGTGTTGGGCTGGGGCGTCGGCGGCATCGAGGCCGAGGCGGCCATGCTCGGCCAGCCGGTGACGATGCTCATTCCGCAAGTCGTCGGCTTCCGGCTCAAGGGCAAGTTGCCGCAGGGGACGACGGCGACGGACTTGGTGCTGACGATCACGCAGACGCTGCGCAAGAAGAACGTGGTCGGCAGCTTCGTCGAGTTCTTCGGCGAAGGCTTGGCCGAACTGCCGTTGGCCGACCGGGCGACGATCGCCAACATGGCCCCCGAGTACGGGGCGACGTGCGGCATCTTCCCCGTGGACGCCGAGACGCTGAAGTACCTGCGCTCGACCGGCCGGCCGGAATCGCAAGTGATTTTGGTGGAAGAGTATTACAAGGCCCAGGGCATGTTCCACACGACGGACACGCCGGAGGCCAACTACTCGGACGTGCTCGAACTCGACCTCTCGACCGTGCAGCCGAGCCTCGCCGGCCCGGCCCGGCCGCAGGACCGCGTGCTGCTGTCGGACATGAAGCAGTCGTTCGCCGACCACCTGCCGAAGATGAAGGCCGCCGCCCAGGCCGCCGCCAAAAAGGCCGCCCTGCCGGTGATGGACGAGAACGCGGCCATCGGCACCATCCCGCTGGACTTGGCGACCGGCTCCGGCGTGACGGCCGTGAACCTCGCGCCGAACACCGTGAAGGACGGCTCGGTGGTGATCGCGGCGATTACGAGCTGCACCAACACGTCGAACCCGTATGTGATGATGGCCGCCGGCCTGTTGGCCCGCAACGCGGTGGCGAAAGGCCTGCGCGTCAAGCCGTGGGTGAAGACCTCGCTGGCCCCGGGGTCGAAAGTCGTCACGGACTATTTGACGGAAGCCGGCCTGCTGAAGCCGCTGCAAGACCTTAAGTTCCACGTCGTGGGCTACGGCTGCACCACTTGCATCGGCAACAGCGGCCCGCTGCCGGAGTCCGTTTCCAAGCAAATCGCGGACGGCCACCTCGTCGTCGCCGGCGTGCTGTCCGGCAACCGCAACTTCGAGGGCCGCGTCCACGCCGAGGTGCGGGCGAATTACCTGGCCAGCCCGCCGCTCGTGGTCGCCTACGCCCTCGCCGGCCGCGTGGACATCGATTGGGACAACGAACCTATCGGCCTCACCAAGGACGCGCGGGCGATCTACCTCAAGGACATTTGGCCGAGCCAACAAGAAGTGTCCGCGGCGGTGGACACGCACATCCGCAAGGAACAGTACGAGAAGAGTTACGGCAAGGTCTACGACGGCGACGCCCACTGGCAGGCCCTCCAGGTGCCGACCGGCAAGCTGTATGCGTGGGAGTCGAAGAGCACCTACATCGCGAACCCGCCGTACTTCCGCGCGATGACGCCGACGCCCCCCGGCGTGACCGACATTAGCGGCGCGCGCGTGCTGGCCCTGCTCGGCGACAGCATCACCACGGACCACATTTCGCCGGCCGGCGGCATCAAGAAGGACAGCCCGGCCGGGCTGTACCTGTTGGGCAACGGCGTGCTGCAAAAAGACTTCAACCAGTACGGCGCCCGCCGCGGCCACCACGACGTGATGGTCCGCGGCACGTTCGCCAACGTGCGCCTGAAAAACCAACTCGTCCCCGGCGTGGAAGGCGGCGTCACCCGCCACTGGCCGGAAGGGACCGAGATGCCGATCTTCGACGCCCACCTGCACTACGAGAAGGAAGGCGTCCCGCTCGTCATCCTCGCCGGCAAGGAGTACGGCTCCGGCTCCTCCCGCGACTGGGCCGCGAAGGGGACGAAACTCCTCGGCATCCGGGCCGTCATCGCCGAGAGCTACGAGCGCATCCACCGCAGCAACTTGGTCGGCATGGGCGTCCTGCCCCTGCAATTCAAGCCAAACGAGAACGCCCAAACCCTGGGCCTGACGGGCGAAGAAGTCTTCGAAATCACCGGCATCAACGCCGCCCTGAAGAAAGTCGGCACCGGCCGGGTGCACATCACCGTGAAGGCCGGGGACAAGACCTTCGAGGCGAGATTGCGAGTCGATACCCCGCAAGAGGTGCTGTACTACGAGCACGGCGGGATTTTGCCGTACGTGCTGCGGCAGTTGATTAAGTGAGCTAACGACAAGGGATCGCCGACGTGCTGCTCACCGAAAACAACATCGAAGCTGAATTGAGCTACGCTTACTTGCACGCGATCGCCGCAAAGGCCGGCTTCGGGTGCAAGGTTGGTGATCGGCACGATGATGGCGCCGGTGTTGATGCAATCATCCGTTTCAAAGAACGGTTGGCTCCGGACGTTGTTTTCACAGAATCTGTCGTGGAGATTCAACTAAAGGCGACAACCACTCAGCCGAAGTTACGAAACGAACGGTGGCCGTTTTTCCTTCGACGGAAACACTACGACAAGCTGCGCGTCTCCGACATCGGTTTGAGACGGTTCTTGGTGGTTCTCTTCCTTCCGGAGAATGCCGATGAATGGCTGGCTCACACCGCCGATCAATTGCTCTTGAAGCGGTGCGCGTATTGGTGCAGTCTCCGCGGCGCGGCGGATACGGGGAACGAGACAGGCCAAACGGTTTACCTGCCCCAAACGAACGTCGTTTCGGTCTCCGGTCTCCGTGATTTGATGACCCGGGTGGCCCGAAACGAGGATTGGTACGACGGCCATGAGTGACCTGCGACCAGACCTGCTGAAGCAACTCCGTTCGACGGAACTGCGGCGGTACGCGCTGGCCACCGGGTGGAAGCGCAACGAGGCCGTCAACGGCAGGGTGGCCGTCTTCCAGCACCCGTCCTCCGACCTCGACCAACTGATTGTGCCCGTCGAAGGGACTGACGCCGAGGGGTACGCGGTCATGGCGGGCGAAGTCGTCCGCAAACTCGCCGAGTGGGAACACCGGCCCGCCCCGGAAATTTTGAACGACCTGCTGTTGCCCCCGGCCGACGTCCTGCGTTTTCGTACCGCAAGCCCAGACGCGGCGGCGGGGAGCCTGCCGCTCGAACAGACAGTCCAATTGCTGACCGGGGTGCGACGCCTATTGTCGGCGGTGGCCCACAGCGCGCTCTCGCCACAACGGTACTTCCCGCGGCTGAGACGGTCTGAGGCCGAGGAGTTTGTCGGGCACTGCCAAGTGGGGCAGACCGAACGGGGTAGCTTTACGCTGTCCGTGGCCTGTCCGCTCGACTTGCCCCCGCCGGGCACCCTGTTGTTCGAACACCCGCCGGCCGTCGTCCCGTTCCCCCGCCGCGTGACCGAATTACTCATGCGGTCGCTGGAAGAATTGGCCCAAGCCGCAGACCTCAGTCGGGCGGATCGGCTGACGGACATTAACCGTCACCCCGGCTTCAGCGCGAATTTCTGCGAGGCGCTTCTCCTCCTGCGCCCAATCGGGGACCGGTCGTACCTCGGCGTGTCCTCATCTTGGTCTCGCGTGCTGCCGGCGGACGGCGCCCGCCGGCCGGGGGCCGAGGTTGAATTGCGACAGGAGGCGTTCGAGGCCGCCGAGTACTTGGCGCCAGTCCTGCGACCCGAGCCGTCGTCGAAGGAAGACCGGTATGTCGGATTCGTGGAAGAACTGCGCGGCCAGCTTGTGCCCGGCGATTCCGGCCCATCTGGTGAGGTGTGGTTGTCAATCTGGAATGACGGCGACTTCGTTCGGGCGAGGGCATATCTTACGGCCGCTCAATACGCCGTTGCGAACACCGCTCATATGACGGGCGATCTCATTGACTTCATGGGTGTTCTCCGCCGTTTACCGCGAGTAAGACAGATCGACGGAATTACTTCATTCGGGCCACTGCACCCGGAAAACGTCCCCGCGCCAGTATAATCAATGCTTTGATGCGAATAACGGCGGAGCAGATGGATGTGGAAACGGCGCCGCTGACGCTTTAAATTATCTCCTTTTTCCGCTTCACCCCCAACTCGATCACCGTGCCGCCGCTGTTCGGCCGCGTCCCGGTCCACGCGCCGACTTGGCCGCCGCCGCCATTCACACCCGCGGCCAAGCCGCGCGTCAACGCGAACCAGCAGAAGTAACAGTGGTTGCTCGTCTTCCCCGGCAATGCGTCGGGGTCTCTTTCCAAAATCTCGTCGCGAATGGCTGAGAGGCCCTTGCTGAAAATCTTGCCGACGACGGGGTGACTTCTCCCCTGTTGGATCACCTGCTCGACGGTGTCGGTGTGGATGTTGCCGATGGTCAGTTGGTCGAGGTCGCTGGCGAAGCCGCAGCAGGGTTTCACGTCGCCTTTCGGGTTGACGATCAGGGCTTGGCCGGGGCCTTCACAGTAGTCTTCCTTGAACCATTCGCCGTCCCACGAGTCGCCGGGGAGTTTCTCGGCCCGCTCGACGGCGGCGAGGTGGTTCCAGTTTAGCGTCATCGTGAACTCGGGGGCCACCAGCAGGTAGCGGTGCAAGAGCGGCGACCAGTCGATGACGGCGTCCAACTCCGTCGCCAACTTGCGGATGGGGTCGAGACCTTCGTCGGGCGACCGGCTCGCGTAGGAGAGCGAGATCACGTTATCGCGGGCGAAGATTTTGCGGCCGGCCCGGCAGAAGGCGGCCAGCTTGTCCGTCTTGATGCCGTGAAACTTGTCCACGCTGAGGCCGAGCTTGCCGGTGAAGCCGGCCTTCTTCAAATCCCGCAGCACCTTGTTCAGTTGCTTCTCGTCCGCGAACCAGACGCCGTTGGTCTGAATCTTGTCGAACCGCATCCCGAGTTCGGCCCCGCGCTTGGCGACGGCGATCACGAACGCCGGGTAGACGAACGGCTCCCCGCCGGTGAACCCGAGCGTGCGGATGCCGGCTTCGTGGGCCTGTTCGAGAAACCGGATCGCCGTCGGGATGTCGAGGTAGTCCGTCCACTCGATGGGGACGCAGCAGTGCGGGCACGTCAGGTTGCACTGAAACGTCCCGGCGAACGAGATGTACGTCGGCCGAAACCGCCGCGGGCCGCGCGGCCGGGGTTCGTTGCGGGTCAGGATCGGGCGTTCGAATTCAGCCATTTCGGATTTCGGATTGCGGAATGGAAACCAAGTCACCACGGACGGAAGCGGACATCGGAGGGCGGTTTTGAATTCCGCAATCCGCAATCCGCAATCCGCAATTCTTCAATGCTCCCCGCTCATCTTAAGCCCCAAGATGCCGAGGACGATGATGGCCATGAAGATCAGCTTGGCGGGCGAGGCCGATTCGTTGAACAAATAGATGGAGAGGCCGACGGCCCCGACGGCGCCGATGCCGGTCCAGATCGCGTAGCCGGTGCCGAGGGGGATCTTGTCCTCGCCGACGGCCATCGCCAGGCAGAAGACGCTGGCGACCATGCCGGCCACGGTCAGCACGGTGGGCCACAGTTTCGTGAAACCTTGCGTGTACGTCAGGCCGATGGCCCACGCCACTTCGAGCAGGCCGGCGATCAGGAGCAGCAGCCAGTGGTTCATTCCGCGATTTTAGGGCCGGGGCGGCGGGGCGGCGAAAAACGGCCGAGTAAGATTTACAACTATCTTCTTGACAAGACCGCCCCAGTTTGCGATCTTAACCCCCGTTGACAAGACGCACTCACTTCACTGACAGACCAAGGAGGGTCGATCATGCAGTACCAGACCGAATCGAAGGCTCAAGGCTGGCGCGCCATGGCGAAGTTCGCCGACGGCTCCGAGGCGTTCCTGTTCCTCGGCCGCTCGTCGTCGGCCGTCCGGGCCAGCTACCTCGAATGCTACGCCGACCTCCTCGACGAGGAAGAGCGTTCCCTCGTCTCCAAGGTCGTCCTGGAACGCTGGCACGGCGCCCCGGACGCCGGCTCGTGGGAAGAACTGGCCGAGCTGAAAGTCCCGAAGGCCGCCCCGAAGCTGTTCAAGATCGCGGCGTAACCACAGCCGCCGAAGAATGACCTCACGGGGCCGAGACGGGCAATCGTCTCGGCCCCGCCCGTTTGGCGCCAACCCGACTTGATGAGTGCTTCACGATGAAATCAGTTTGCGTGTGCCTCGCCGGGTTGTTCATCGGCCTCTGGACCGCCAAGCCGGCCGCCGGCGCCAAGCCGCTGCCGCCCCTCGAACACTGGTATCAGTTGGAGACGATCTTAGATCGCGTCATGGAGTTGAAGAAGGAAGTCGTGATTGACGCCGGCACGGCGGCCAAAATCTTGGGGCCTGATCGGGCGCTTCTCGACGACTGGCAAGCCCATCTGCCGGCGAAAATGGCGAACGCCCCCGACGCCGAAACGGTGCCCGAGGCCGTCAAACGCGATTGGAGGCCGGCCCGCGGGGACGAGAAGCCGTTTTTCCGCGTGCTCAAATTTTCTGCCAAGGACGTGGTGGTGATGGTCCTTCAAGACCAAGGGAGCTACCGCGGGCGTCCGTACGAAAAATGCCTCGCGTGCGTCCGAGTTGTCCGCTCGAAAGACGTGGACGACCGTATCGGGCTGACCAGTCTCGCGCCGCTGTACGAGCGGACTTACAAGGGCCTGAAGCACGGCGATCCGGAAGGGGACGTGCAGAAACTCCTCGGCAAGCCCGACGGCACCCTCAGCTATATGTATTTCGGGTTCTCAAAATCCTTCTACTTCAAAGACGACATCGTGGTGACGTTCGACCGCGGCCGTATTCTGCACATCGAGACGCCTGTGCCTCAAGGCATCAAGGATGAAATCAAGGCGAAAGGGCCTGGCTTGGTGCGAGGCTGAACTTGAGTGCAAGTTTCGCTCGCCCACGGACGGCCGTCCGTGGGCGTTCT
>JAYUGD010001035.1:0-1021 GCA_043767785.1 Zavarzinella sp.
GGGAGTCCGCGCTCCACTCCCAAAGCGTCGCGTCGCGGCTAAACGGGATATCGTGTGACCGCGTCGTCTCCATTCATTCACCTTCCCCCCGTCGCTCCATACATTTCCCGCATCAGTCCTTCCCCGTCAGGTAACGCATCATGTCCATCCAACCGTTGGCCGTCGGCGTGTGCAGTTGGTCCCTTCAGGTGAAGTCCGTCCCCGAGTTGAAGGGGTTCATGGACCGGCTCGGCGTGAACCTCGTGCAGATCGCCTGCGGCGACCCGCACCACGCGGCGTGGGACGAGGGGGAGGCCATGCCGGCGGCGGCGCTGGCCGCCGGGTTCGAGTTGGGCGGGGCCATGCTCGGCTTCCCGGGCGAGGACTACACGACGCCGAAGCACATCGAGCGCACCGGCGGCTTCGGCGACCCGGCGACCCGGCCGGAACGGCTCGAACGCTTCCAATGGGCGCTGACCCGAACCAAGGAACTCGGGCTGACGGACCTGATGTTGCACGCCGGCTTTCTGCCGGAACCGGGCGACCCGGGCCGCAAGGCGTTCCTGGACACGCTGGCCAAGGTGGGGCAACTGGCGGCCGAGAAGGGCGTCACCGTCGCCTTCGAGACCGGCCAGGAGTCGGCCGCGCTGTTGCGGCAGACGCTGGACGACTTGAAGTCGCCCAACTTAAAAGTGAACTTCGACCCGGCGAACATGCTGCTGTACGACAAGGACGACCCGCTCAAGGCCGTCGAACTGCTGGCCCCGGATATTAAAACTGTCCACGTCAAGGACGCCAACCGGCCGAAGACCCCCGGCGAATGGGGCGAAGAAGTCCCGCTGGGCCAAGGGGAGACGAACACGCGGGCGTTCCTGCTCGCGCTGAAAAAGGTCGGCTACCGCGGCCCGCTGTTCATCGAGCGCGAAGTCGGCACCCAACAGCAGCGGTACGACGACATCGCCCACGGCGTGCAATTTATTCGATCAGTGCTTTGTTAGCCGCGACGCGGAGGCTTTGCGCAGCGGAGCGCGTCCCGCGGGTG
>JAYUGD010001036.1:0-9051 GCA_043767785.1 Zavarzinella sp.
GGAGCGCGGCCTTCCCGCGTGCAACCGCCGGCCGGACAGGAAGCGGTTTTGCGCGGCCGGCCCGCGCTCCACTCCCAAAGCGTCGCGTCGCGGCTAAACAAAGACGGCCCCGGGAGTCGCCCATGATCTTCCGCGTCCCCGTCTACGTCGCCCAGGACCGCCGCGTCAAGGGCCACTACGTCGCCCAGTGTCTGTTCGCGCCCGCCTTGGCCCGCCGGGACGACAACTTAAACCGGCTGATGAGCAAGCTGGCCCGCGATGTCGCCAAGACCATTGAACGCCTCAGCAAAGAACCCCGGCACGACGCGGTCGGCATGTGGGCGTTTTCCCCCGCCCTCACGCAGCACCGGCTCACCATCGACATCGACCTGCGCCGGCGCAAGGGCAAGGAGAAGGCCCTGTTCGTCGTGTTCCGGCACATGGGCCGGCGCATCGCGTTCACGCCGAGTCACCCGGAGTTGTGGTTCGAGATCGGCCGGGCGGCCGACTTGCAAGAGCGGGCCGCGGAAGTCCTAACCGAACACTGGCGCGAGCGCGAACGAGAAGACGAAGAAGACTGCCACCCGGAGAAGGAGGGCATCGAGGGCAAGGCGTGGGTGCAAGTGCTGCGGCTCTCCGCGGCCGTGTCCGCGGCGCTGCCGAAGAAGTTGGACCTGCGCTTCCTGAACATCGGCGGCGACAACGACATGGACGGCCAAGCCGAGCTGCACCGCGTCGGCCGGTGCCTCGACTGGCTGTACCCGGACGAACTCGACCGGGCCGTCCTGCGGGACGCCGAGGTGACGGAACTGGCCGACCTGCTGGAATCGTCCGAGCGCCGGCCGCTCTTGCTGGTCGGCCCACGGCAATCGGGCAAGACGACGCTGATCCACGAGTGCGTCTTCCGCCGCGTCGCCAAGCGCGACTCGCCGTTCGTGAACCGCGAGAACGTCTGGCTGATCTCGCCGCAGCGGCTGATCTCGGGCATGAGCTACGTCGGCCAGTGGGAGGGCCGACTGCTGGCCATCCTGAAGCACGCCAAGAAGCGCCGGCACGTGCTGTACTTCGACGACCTCGTCGGCCTGTTCCTCGCCGGCATCTCCGCGAATTCGACGCTGTCGGCGGCCCAAGTGTTGAAGCCGTACCTCGAACGTCGGGACATCCGCGTGTTGGGGGAGATCACGCCTGAGGCGCTGCGCGTGTTGCAGGAGCGCGACCGCAGTTTCGCGGACTTGTTCCACGTGCTGCCCGTGCGGGAGCCGAAGGACGACGAGAATTTGCGGATGCTCGTCAACATCCAACGGCGCCTGGAAGGCAAGCACGCCTGCGGCTTCACGCTCGACGTGCTGCCGGCGGTGATTGACTTGCAACGCCGTTATGACCGGGCGACCGCCTTCCCCGGCAAGGCCGCCCGCATGTTGACGCGGCTGGCCGTGAAGGGGGAGCAGGAGGAGGCGACCTCGTTCGTCAGCCGGCTCGTGCGCATGGCCGCCTCGGCCATCGCCTCGCCGTTCGACCCGAAGCGGGTGATTGGCCGCGACGAGGTGTTCGCCGAGTTCGCGGCCCAGAGCGGCTTGGCCAAGTCGTTTCTCGACAAGGCCGAGAAGCTGGAGCGGGACAAGATCATTGAAGCCATCAGCAAGCAGGTGATCGGTCAGCCGCAGGCCGTCGAAGCCGCTGCTGATGTGATCGCCGTCGCCAAGGCCCGGCTGAACGACCCGGACCGGCCGCTGGCCGCGTTCCTCTTCCTCGGGCCGACCGGCGTCGGCAAGACGGAGTGCGCCAAGGCCGTCGCGAAGTACCTGTTCGCCGACGCCGACCGGCTCTTGCGCTTCGATATGAACGAGTATTTGGACCCCGGTTCTGCGGCTCGTTTAGTCGGGACGTTTCGGCAGCCCGAGGGGCTGTTGACGGCCGCGATTCGCCGGCAGCCGTTCGCCGTCGTGCTGCTGGACGAGATTGAGAAGGCCGACCCGGAAGTGTTCGACCTGCTGCTGCAAGTGTTGGGCGAGGGCCGGCTGACGGACTCGTTGGGCCGCACCGCGGACTTCACGAACGCCATTATCATCCTCACGTCCAACTTGGGCGTGCGAGAGGCCGAGGCCCAAGTCGGCTTCGGCGACGTCGCGGACAAGGCGGCCCCGTCGTACACGCGGGCGGCCGAGACGTTCTTCCGCCCGGAGTTCTTCAACCGCCTCGACCGCGTGATCCCGTTCCGCCGCCTGAGCCGGGACCACACGCGCAAGATCGCCGAGCGCATCGTCACCGAGGTGCTGGAGCGCGAAGGCTTCCGGCAGCGGCGGTGCATCCTCAATGTGTCGCCCGCCGCGTTCGAGCAAGTGATCGACGCCGGGTACGACCCGCTGATGGGCGCGCGGGCCATGAAGCGCTCCGTCGAACGGCAACTCACGCAGCCGGCCGCCGTCAAACTGGCCGGCGTGCCCATCGACCAGTTCACCGTGGTGACGGTCTTTTCGTCCACGGAACAGCCGATTTCCTCCCCCCCTTGGCAAGGGGGGGCGGGGGGGGGCTCTTCCGGCCTCCGCGTCGACGTGCAGCCGCTGCGGCGGGCCGAGCCGCTGCCCGCGCCGGCCGCGGAGGGGCTGCCGCCGCTGGAACACCTCGGCGTGTTGGAAGAACGCTTGGAAGCCGTCGAGGCGCTATTGAACACGCAGAAGCCGGGCGGGGCCGTGTCGAGCGGGCACGTCACGCCGGAGCAAGAGCGCTACTACACGCTGCGGGACGCGGGCCACGCTTTGGGCAAGGAGTTAGACACGCTGTTCGACCGGCACGAGAACAACCGCGTCGCCAAGCTGGAGGCGACCGTCCCGGCCAGCGTGGCGAAGAAGGCCCGCTTCCGGGCGATGAAGGTGCGGCGCAACACGCAGCCCAACGTCAACATGCACTCGCACCAGCCGAGTTCGTCCACGAAGAACGCGGAAGACTTGGGGGAGGAGATCCGCCAACTCGCCGAGTCCGCCGAGGACGAGCCGGGCGACGCCGAAATTGTTCACCTCGACCGCCGGCTCAACCTGTTGCAGCGCCGCGCCGCCTTGGAACCGGACCCGAAGCCGGTGTACCTGTGGATTCGCCACGCCCCCAACCAAGTCACGCTGTACCCGTCGATGCTCGCGGACGCCTACCACGACGGCCTGACCAAGGAACTCGGCGTCGACGTGAAGGCGGAACGCGACTTGGGCGGCGACGACGTGGTCCTGCGCGTCCACGGCCTCGGCGCCCGCATGGTCGCCCAAGCCGAGGCGGGCACGCACCTGTTCTGCCCGGCCCACGGCAGCATCCTCCCCGTCCGCGTCACCTGCCTGGACGAGTGGCCGCCGCCGCCGACCGACCCGTTCCACTTCGGCCCCATCGTCCGCATCTACACCGACCCCGGCTCCGTGATCGACCTGCGGACGGGCATCGTCACCCCCATGAAGCACGTCGGCCTCGGCGACGCCTTCGAGACGATTGTGCTGACGACGGTGACGCGGGGCCGGTGAAACCGGGCTCGCCGCGAAAGGCAACCTCACCCCCCGGCCCCCTCTCCGAAGCGGAGAGGGGGAGCAAGTGGGCGGAAGTCGTCTTGGTTTGGTCCCCCCTCTCCGCTTCGGAGAGGGGGTTAGGGGGTGAGGTAAACGGCAGCACGCGCTCCTCCGCGTCGCGGCTAAACGCTCGGCGCAAATTACGGCAGCCCCGCCCACTTCCGGACCAGCCACTCGGCCGTCAGCAGCCCAATTAACACCGCCAGCGTCCACCACGACTGCCAGATCTTTTGCTCGACGGCGTACTCCCGCGTCGCCGAGCGGCTTTGCAATAACTCGACCAGTTCCTTCGCCCGGTCGGCGGGAAAGACCTTTCCCCCGGAGCGCGCGGCCAAGTCTTCCATTAAGGTCCAATTCGTGCTGAGGTCGATTAGCTCGCCAGTGTCGGCGGGCAGGACTTGGACGTGGGCTTTCAGCTTCTTGCCGTCGGGGCCGTTGAGCTTGTCCTCGATGTCGGGGATCACCAGTTCGATGTCGTAGTCGCCCGGCGGTAAGTTCCCTTGGGCGCCGACGTACTCGCGCGGGATCACGGGGTGGGGCCGCAACGGCATCAGGCCGACGGCGGTTTCCGGGCCGCCCTTGGGCTTGTGCAACAGGCGGGCGCCGGCCATCGCGTCCTTCTTGAGATTCTTGACCTTGTCCGAGAGGCGCACGACCAGTTCCACTTCCTGGTCGGCCCGGTAGACCGGCTCTCTGGCCCCAAATCTCACGAACTCGTTGCCGGCGATCAGGGCACGGTCGCTGGCGGCCCAGCGGATCACCTGGCTCCAGAAGCGGTGGTTGTACGTGTCCCCCTTCTTGAACCGCCAGCGCCAGGTGCTGTCGATGCCGACGTACACGACTTTGCCGAAGCCGTAGTTGTGCCGGACGACGAGGCCGTTGTTGCGCTCCCAGTCGCGGGCCGCAGTCGGGTCGGCGATCACTTGGCTGGGGGCGACGCTCGCCAGCGCGACGGCCCCGTCCTTCGCCTGCCCGGTGACGGCCCAGTAGTGCGGCGGCAAGTTCGCCCACGTCTCGGCGCTGACGCCGGGGTTCGGGTCGAGCCGCAGGAAGCCGGTCTGCGCCCCTTCGCCAGTGAGGGCAATCTTGAACCCTTGGGGGGCGTTGAACACCTTCGGCGAGCGAATCGGCAACAGTTTCACGAACGGGTCGCCGTCCTTGAGGAACTCCAACGGCATCGACCGCTTGCCGGCCAGCAGGACCAGCGTGCCGCCGCGCTCGGAGACGTACTGCTCCAGCCGTTCCCGCTCGGCCTTGGGGAGTTGGTCCGGGGAAATGTCCCCGAGAATCACGCAGTCGAAGTTCAGCAACGCCTCGGGGTCTTTCGGCAGCGCCAAGTCCGGCAGGCCCATCTTGCGGCTTCCTTCCGCATCGACGGCGTTGAGCCGGGGCTGGTCGAAGACCACGCTGGTCGTGTCCATCGTCTCGTCGCGGGTCAGGGCCGTGTGCAGGTAGTGGAACTCCCAGCGCACTTCGCCGTCCACGAGCAGCACCTTGGCCTTGTCCGGCGACACCGTGACGACAACGGGCCGCGTGTTGTTCTCGGGCCGAGTGTCTTGGCGCGGGTCGCCCTCGGCGGTGGGCTTATGCTCGGCGGTGACGGTCAGCGTCTCCGTGCCGGGCTGGTCCATGCGGGCGGTGAACGTCACGAGGCGCGGGCCGTTCGTGCCGTCGTGGGCGACTTCTTCGACGAGCGGTTCCCGCTTCTTCACGCCGGGAATGTCCGGGTAAGTGAGCGTCACCTTCACTTTGCCGGGGGGCAAATTGTTGATGAGGACGCGGGCTTCGACCGTCGTGTAGGCGTTCTTGAACACGGTCGGCGGGGTCGCCTTGACGGAGAGGATCGCCACGTCCGGCGGCGGGTCTTTGGCCCCGATGCCCACGAAGTAGACCGGCACACCGCGCTGGCCGAGTTCCTTGGTCTTGGTCGTCGGGCCGACGCCCCAGTTGTGCTGGCCGTCTGTTAGGACGACGACGCCGAGGAGTTTGCTCTCGCCTGTGCCGCCGCGCTCCAAGGCCCGGATCATCGGCTGTTTGATGTCCGTGAAGTTGCTCCCCGGCGAAGTCGAATCAACCGCCAGCGACCGCTTTACCGCGTCCCACGTCTTGGGGATCTCGGCCGTCAGTTGCGTGAAGTTGGCCACGTCGAGTTGGTGCTTGTCCGCGATGGACTGCAACAGGTTGGCCCCCTCGGGCGCCAACACGTGCGCGGAGATTTGCCGGCGGGTCAGCCCGTCGATGCGCGCCACGACTTGGTTGAAGCGATCACCGTTCGCGGGCGGGCGGCCGTCGCGCGCCTCCCGAATCCAGCCTTCAAGAGTGGCGTCGTCGGCCAAGTCCTTGACGAGGCCCAGCCCCTTGGCAAGTTCGAGCTTTTCCAGCACGCTGCGCTGGGCGTCCTTCACGTCCATACTGTCCGAGCGGTCGAGGGCGATCAGCACCTTGGACGGCACCGTCTCAGTGACCGTGTGGGCGAACGTCGGCTTCAAGCTGCTGACGAGGAACAGCGCCGCCACCAGCGCGAGCCGCAGCCCCAACAGCGCCACCGCGAACCGTCGCGGCACTAACTTCAACTCGGTGCGGTACAACCGGACGACGAGGAACACGACCAGCGCCAACACGCCCGCCAGAATCGCCAACTGCCCGTACCGCGAGAAGTACCCGAGCCGCGGCGTCAGGAGGAAGTAGGCATCCGTGAAGGGGAGGTCGATGCGGAACATTTGTGGGATTGTACCAGCAGGTCGGAAGAGAAGACATTTTTAGCCACGGATCGAACACGGACGAAACACGGATAAAGGCAAAAGAGAAGACAAGAGAAGAACTTAACCACAGAGGACACAGAGGAAAACCAAAGCAGAGGAAAGGAATTTATAAGAAAGTCTTCTCTCTTCTCGGTCTTTTCTCTGTGCTCTCTGTGTCCTCTGTGGTTCAAATTCTTCTCTTCGGCCTTTATCCGTGTTTCGTCCGTGTTCGATCCGTGGCTAAAATGTCTTCTCTTCCCCCTTCGCCATTCCTCTTGACCTTGTTCGCCAGCCCGTGTATTCCCCCACCACGATGAGGCACGTGGCCGTATTGCCGGGCGAAGTGTTGGCCCTGCTCGACCCGAAGGCGGGCGAGGTCTGGGCGGACTGCACCCTCGGGGCCGGCGGGCACGCGCGGCTGATCGCCGAACGGGTCGGCCCCGGCGGGCGCGTCTTTGGCTTGGACCAGGACGCCGGGATGATCGCGGCGGCGATGCCGGGGTTGGCGGGGTTGCCGGTGACGGCGATTCACGCGAATTTCGACCAAGTGTCAACGGCCCTGCGGAACGCGGGCGTCACGGAAATTGACGGACTGTTGGCCGACCTCGGGTTTAGTTCGGACCAGTTGGAGGACGCCGGCCGCGGCCTGAGCTTCCAGACCGACGGCCCGCTGGACATGCGCATGGACCCGTCGGCCGGGGAGTCGGCCGCCGACTTGTTGGCCCGCGTCAACGAGTTCGACTTGGCGAATTTGATCTTCGAGTACGGCGAGGAGCGCCTGAGCCGGCGGGTCGCCCGCAAGATCGTGGAGACGCGGAAGACGACCCCGATCAAGACGACGGCCCAGTTGGCCGCCCTGGTGCGGAGTTGCGTGCCGCGGGACAAGAAGGGCCGCATCGACCCGGCCACGCGGACGTTCCAGGCGCTGCGGATCGCGGTGAACGACGAACTCGGCGCGCTGGACCGGCTGCTGGCCCAGCTCCCGCGACTGTTGAAGTCGGGCGGCCGGGCGGGGATCATCAGCTTTCACTCGCTGGAAGACCGGCGGGTGAAACATGCGTTCCAAGACAAGGACATTTGGGAAGCGGTCACCAAGAAGCCCGTGCAGGCGGGCGACGGCGAAACGGAAACCAACCCGCGGGCGCGGAGCGCCAAACTGCGGGTCGCAAGGAGGCGATAGACATGGCCAACCCCACCGAACACGTGTCCGTCCCGGCGGTGAAGCCGGACCCGGCGCCCGCCTTGGCGGCCGCCGTCCCGGCCGCGGCGAAAGCCGGCTGGCTGACGACCAAGACCAAGGTCGGCATCGTCGTCGGCGGGTCCGTCCTCAGCCTCGTGGGCGGCGCCTACGGGCTGAAGTCCCTCGGCACGGGCACGCCCAAGGCGGCCGCCCAGTCCGGCAAGAACACCAGTGTGGCCGTCGCCCCGCCGGCGACGCCGGACGAGCCGCGGAAACTCCCGCCCGAGTTGGACACCCTGCCGCCCGTGCCGGGGCTCCGGCCGGTCGCCGTGACGGAGCGCGGCGCAACGAAGATCGACCTCGATTTGGACATTCCCAACGTGAAAACCCCGCCGATTCCGGGGGGTCGCAACGACCTAATCATCGACGCCCCGGTGATCTCGCCGCCCAAGCCCACCCTGCGCGGCGGCATCGACATTGAGCCGCCGCCGCTGCCGGCCGTCAACAATTCGCGCACGGTGAACCAAGGCCCGGCGCCGATCATCCGCGTCCAAGCGACGACCGACACGGCCCCGCCGCCGTTGAAGGCCCCGATTGACATCGACGTGCCGTTGATCGCCCCGCCGAAGGTCGGCGTCGCGCCGCCGGCCCCGCCGGCCAAGGTTGATTTTGATATCCCGCCGATCATCGCACCGGCGCCGCTCGTCAGCCCGCCCCCGAAGGTCGGCGACTTGCCGCCGGCCCCGCCCGCGCCGCCGATCATCAAGGAAGAAGTCCCCGTGGTGGCCCCGCCGACCCTCGGGACCGGGCCGGCGCCGAAGACCGTCACGCCGCCGATGCCGGAATTGGTCGCGCCGCCCGCGCCGCCGCTCAACGTGGGAACTCCGCCGCCGGCCCCGCCGATCATCGACTTGACCCCGGCTCCCACCATTGGGACGCCGAAGCCGCCGGTCAATTTGGACCCGGCCCCGCCGCTGGGCGCGCCGAAGCCGCCGGCGGATGCCCCGAAGCGGGACGAGTTCGACGAGGACTGGCACACGCCGAAGTACGGCGACACGTTCGCCATGATTAGCCGGGAGTACTACAAGTCGCCCGACTACGCCCCGGCGTTGGAGGCGTACAACAAGGACCGCCGCAAGGGGGGCGAGAATATCGTCCGCGTGCCGCCGCTGTGGGTGCTGGAAGAAAAGTTCCCGGCCATGACGAAGGCCGAGCCGCGGCCCGCGCCGGCGCCGATGTCGCCCCCGCCGGGCGGCCGGTCCAGCGGCGTGGACTTCGACCCGCCCGAGACCCGCGCCATCGGCTCCAGCGCTCCGCCGAGTCGCCCCGCGCCGGCCCCGGCCGTCACGCCGGCGAGCAACACGAACGACGAGTACCGCGTGCAGGCCGCCGCCGGCGAGACGATCCGCGAAATCGCCAACAAGCTCTACGGCGACCCGCTGACGTGGAAGCGCATTTACGACATGAACCCCGGCGTGGACCCGACCATTCCCATCCCCGCCGGGACGACGCTTCGCCTGCCGCGGTAAGGGATAAAGCCAGAAGAGTTTGAACCACAGAGGACACAGAGATCACAGAGGAAAGACAGGAGAGACGCCATTTTGATAAA
>JAYUGD010001037.1:0-3271 GCA_043767785.1 Zavarzinella sp.
TTCAACAAGGTGGGCCTCGACCATGTCATCCTCGTCAAGGTCGCGTCCACGGCCGTCGTCGCGCACATGCTCGGGCTGACGCGGGACGAGATCCTCAACGCCGTTTCGCTGGCGTGGGTGGACGGCCAAAGTCTGCGCACCTACCGGCACGCCCCCAACACCGGCTCGCGAAAAAGCTGGGCGGCCGGCGACGCCACGAGCCGGGCCGTGAAACTGGCCCTCATCGCCAAGGCCGGCGAGATGGGCTACCCGTCGGTTCTCACGGCCAAGACGTGGGGCTTCTACGACGTGTCGTTCAAGGGCCAGCCGTTCCGCTTCCAGCGGCCGTACGGCAGCTACGTGATGGAGAACGTACTCTTCAAAATCAGCTACCCGGCCGAGTTCCACTCGCAGACCGCCGTCGAGGCGGCCATGACGCTCCGCGGCCGATTGCTCGCCAGTGGAAAATCAGCCGAAGACATCCGCAAGGTGACGATCCGAACACACGAAGCGTGCCTGCGGATCATCGACAAAAAAGGCCCGCTGAACAACCCCGCCGACCGCGACCACTGCGTCCAATACATGAGCGCCGTCCCGCTGATTTTCGGCCGACTGACGGCCGCCGACTACGAGGACACCGTGGCGCACGACCCGCGCATCGACGCCCTGCGGGCCAAAATGGACTGCGTGGAAGTCCCCCAATTCACCGCCGACTATCACGACCCGAGCAAGCGGTCCATCGCCAATTCACTCACACTCGAACTCGCCGACGGCGCCACGCTGACCGAGACCGTGGAATACCCCGTCGGCCACCGCTGCCGCCGCGCGGAAGGCATGCCCCTGCTCGTCGAGAAGTTCAAAACGAACTTGGCCAGACGGTTTGAACCCGCCCAACAGGAAATAATTCTGACCGCGTCGCTGGCCAGGCAGGCGTTGGAAATGCGGCCCGTGAACGAGTATGTGGACTTGTACGTGACGGGGTTCAAGAAGTCGGCCACTCACTGAGCGTTTCCCGGATTGGGTCGCCTTCTTGCCCGTTACTTCCGCGGCAAAGGCTCTTTCGCCGGCCGCCCGAGCCGTTGCAGATCCAAGACGAAACCCGCGCCGATGCCAGGGCACTGATAGGTTCCCAAGCCCCCCGCGCCGCCGTAAAGGTCGCCGCCGCCTTTTTTGACCACCCACTGCAACCCGCCAAATTCCGCCTCAGGAATTCCGGCCGGCTCCGTCTTGTAAGACAGGTTAATCCACTCGTAAATGCCATAAGCGTCGTGGTCGCGGCCGGGGAAGTCGTCTTGCGGCGTGTAGACCGGGATCAATTTGAAGACGATGACATGGGCCGTGGCCGTGCCGCCGGCGCGGGTTGCGGTGACGGTCTTGAAATCCGCGTCGGCCGCGGAAACCGCGGAGAACTTCACTTTGTTCTCCGCCCCTTTGCCCGTGGCTCCGGAGGAGCCTTGCCATTCGCACGCATCGCCCGCGAACGGAGCCTTGAATGTGACGGCCGCCCCTTGCTCGATGAAGAGCGGAAAGGGTGCGTCGCGAAACGTCGTTCCGTCCATGCTGAACTGCAGCGTCTTGCCGGTCGCCGACTTGCCGGCCGTAAACGTCGCGTATTTCGCGGCGCGTTCCGACTCCGCCGCCTCGCGGCGACGGACTTCTTTCATCAGGGTCGCCGTGTGCTCCTTGGGAAAGCGGTGTTTGGCAAGCAAATCCGCCAGTTCGTCCGTTCGGAACGGCGGCTTGGCGAAGGCGTCCACGAGATACCGTGCCGCGTTGGCGGCAACTTCTTTCTCTAAATCCGCGAACGCCTTTTTCTTGCTGTAGGCTTCGGCAAGCTGATGATTCCGTTCAATGGCCTCCTCGAATTTCTTTCGCAACACGGGATCCTTGACGGCGCTCGGGCCGACCCCGGTCGGCAGCCCTTCCGGGGGAGACACGTGCATGACCAACGGCCCCGACGGCTTTGGCATCGCGGCATTCTGGACACGGGCGGCCGTGCAGACCGTCAGCCATCGTTCCGCGCGCGTTTGCCGCTCCTTGACCCACGCCGTGCCGGCCAAGTAATCAGAGTCGCCGTGCAGGAGCAACAGAAGTTTGGCCACGACCGCCACGGGCTTTTCGGCCGGGGAATCAATGGCGGCAACGGCGAGATCGCGGATGGCCTCGTCGATCTCGGGTTCCGTCGTGCGCGTCGAAGTCATCGCCAAGCAGACATCCAGAATGACCGGGTAATACGCGGGGCTTTTTTTGCGAGCCATTCGGCCTTGACCTCCGCACCGAGTAGCCGGAGACCGGTCACGTCTTTTTTCGCGCGCAGGGCTTCAATTTTCTTGCGCAGTTCCGTGACGCGGGCGGCGGAGGGTGATTTATCGACATCGCCTTCCGCCGGGGCCGCGTATTGCGCGGAGCCGAAAACAAGCAGGCACAAAATCACGGTGAGTCTGTTCATCATGAACCACGTTTTCCCGGCGGAATGAGCCGCGCGTCATGACAGTGTAGGCCGAATCGGCAAGGGCGGGCGGCCGGTCCCCACGACGGCCGGCCGGGTCGCGACGGCCACGAGGAACATCAGCCCGATCATTGCGGCCAACAACTCCGTCCTGTCGGTCGTCAATTCGGTCGCCGCCGTCTTTGTCGGGGAAGAGGCTTCCCCTACTGTCGTTCGGGCCGATGGGTCACCGGCCGGCGGGTCAACTCCTTCCGCGACGTTCTCTGCATGTGGCCGACCCGATTCCGCCGGGCCACTCATACTTAACGGCTTCTCGGTCGGGGGTTCGCCTTCCTCAATCGGCTTGTAAAGCCGCGTGCCGCCCAATTCGCGCTCCGCGTCCGCGCTGGGGGGGAGCGTTTCGTCGGCGGGCGGGGTCTGGGCGGCGACTTCCGCGGAGGCGACTTGGACCCCTTCCCGGCCGCCCGGCTCCGCACCATCAACCGCGTCTTCGTCATCACGACGTTCGCGGGCGTTGCTGTCCGGCAACCCGCCGGCGAGCAGCGTCACCACGACGGCCAAGGAATCGCGGCTCAACACCGTCGTCTTGGAGACCACGGGACTTTCGGCCGGGCCGCCGTCCACGATCGGGCCTTGGGCGGCCGACAGGTCGAAGACGAACAACTGGTCCGACCCGGCCGTGGCCGCCAGGACGCGAAGGCCGGATTGCGTCTCAAACACTTCCAACGCCGTCGGCTCGGACGGGATGCCGGTGAGGGGCGTCAACTCCGCGGAGAGTTGAAAGGATCCGGCCGCGTCCGGCGTCAGCACTTCGACCGCGCCGTCCCGGAACGCCACCAACCG
>JAYUGD010001038.1:0-3268 GCA_043767785.1 Zavarzinella sp.
TCGTCCAAATTGAGCAGGGCATTCGCCAGCATTGCCCATGCGGCCAACTCGGTCGCCGGCACCTTGTCCGTCCGCGGGGACTCGCCGACGCTCAACAGCTTCACGGCCGCCTTCTCGTCGTTTTGGAACCGCTGCTTTTGCCGCGCCAAGGCCTTCGCCAGCACGGCGGCTTCGCGGTCTTGGATCGGGCGGCCGGTGGCCAGGCGGAAGCCGAAGGCGACGCGGTCGGCGTCGCCGGCGCCCCCCTCGGCCAGCATGCGCTCGGCAAACTTGCGGGCGGCTTCCACATACGTCGGGTCGTTCATCATCACGAGGGCTTGCAGCGGCGTGTTGGTGCGGGACCGGCGGACGACGCACGTCTCGCGGTCGGGGGCGTCCAGCGCCGCCAGGGTCGGCGGCGGGCAGGTGCGCTTCCAGAACGTGTACATCGTGCGGCGGTACAGGTCTTTGCCGTGGCTCTGCGTGTAGGTTTGGGCCGTCCAGTTCGCCCCGTCGGCGCGGGACATCAGTTCTTCCCACAGGCCGGCGGGCTGGTACGGGGAGACGCTCTTGCCGCCGACTTCGCCGTTGAGCAGGCCGCTGATCGCCAGCGCCTGGTCGCGCAGGAACTCGGCCTGCAAGCGAAATCGCGGGCCGCGGGCCAGCAGGCGATTCTCCGGGTCTTTGCCGAACAACTCCGGCGTGACGGCCGAGGATTGCCGGTACGTCGCGGACGTGACGATCAGCTTCACCAACTTCCGCAAGTCCCAACCGCCCTCGCGGAACTCGACGGCCAGCCAGTCCAGTAACTCGGGGTGGGAGGGGTATTCGCCCTGCGTGCCGAAGTCCTCCGTGGACTTCACCAAGCCCATGCCGAAGAAGAGTTGCCAGTAGCGGTTGACCGTCACGCGGGCCGTCAGCGGGTTCTCCGGGGAGACGAGCCACTTGGCCAGCCCGAGGCGGTTGTTCGGGGCGTCCTTCGGCAGCGGCGGCAGGACGGCCGGCGTACCGGCGGTGACTTTCGCCCCCTTCTTGTCGTATTCGCCGCGCATCAGGATGTGCGTGTCACGCGGCGTCGGCATCTCCTGCATCACCATCGCGTCCTGTGTCGCGGCTTCTTCCATAGCGATGGTCTTTTTCAAGTCGGCGATCTGGGCGGTGATCTTGCGGGTCGTCGGGGAGACGTGTTGCCGGTAGTGGGCCGTCAGCGCTTGGGTCTGGGCCGGCGTGCGCTTGGCCGGGTCAATTTTCAAAAGCGCGTCGATGGCGGCCGGCAGCGGGTTGCCGTCGTGCGGCGTCGCCGAGTCCGTGGCGTGCAGCCGGAAGCGGCTGAACTGGTGGCTGGCGAACATCGAGTTGAACTGGAGTTGAACCGTGACCTCCTTGCCGGCCGGGATCGCCTCGGCCAGTTCCAGAATCGCGTGGTGCGCTTGGCCGACCTGCGGGTGAATCGCCCAGCCGGCGCCGGTCGGTTGCAGGAGGTTCTTCACGTCGTAGGCCCCCTCCTTCTGGCTGAAGTCCGCGGAGGCCGAGCGCAGCTTCACCGGCGTCGGGCCGACGTTCACCTTGAAGCCGGTCATCACGAAGTTGCCGTTGCTCGACCGCCCCGGCCCCTTGGTGGGGAGCGTCTCGTCGGGAAGCACTTCGAGCCGGAAGGCGGTCGTGGCCGCGGTCGGCTTGACCGTGACCGTGTACACCTCTTGCGCCGGATTCGGCCCGCCCGCGACGGAGATGCCGTCGGCCGTCGTGGTGAACGTCGTGCCGTTCTTCCCCTTGAGCTTGTCGAGCGTCAGCGGCTTCCAAGTGGTCTTGGCCGTGCCGGGGTTCTTCTCCCACGCGGCTTGGGCGGCCGTCACTTCCGCGTCGGGGGCGGCGGACTTCGCTTCCAGGTCGGCGATCTCTTTCTTCCACACGGCGATCTTGGCGTCCTGCGTCTTCGACGGGACTTTCAACAGCGGGACGGAGTTCCCCTTGTTGCCGTCCAGACCATTCTCGGGAACGTTGTTGAAGAAGGCGTAGAACTGGTAAAACTCGCGTTGCGACAGCGGGTCGAACTTGTGGTCGTGGCACTGGCAGCAGGCGTAGGTGAGGCCGAGCCAGACGGTGGACGTGGTGTTGACGCGGTCCACGATGTAGGCGGTGCGGTACTCCTCGGGGATGGCGCCGCCTTCGAAGTTCGTCATGTGGTTGCGGTTGAAGCCGCTGGCGATCTTCTGGTCGAGCGTGGCGTTGGGCAGCAGGTCGCCGGCAATCTGTTCGACGGTGAACTGGTCATAAGGCTTGTTCTTGAAGAAGGCGTCGATCACCCACTCGCGCCAGCGCGTCATGTCCCGGCCGTTGTCGATGTGGTAGCCGTTGGTGTCCGCGTACCGGGCCGCGTCGAGCCAGTCCAAGGCCATGCGCTCGCCGTAGCGGACGCTTCCCATCAGCCGGTCCACGACTTTGCCGTAAGCATCCGGCGACTTGTCCGCGAGGAAGTCGTCGATCTCCTTGAGCGTCGGCGGCAGGCCGGTCAGGTCGAGCGTCACCCGGCGGATCAGCGTCGTCTTCTCGGCCGCGGCGGCGGGCTTCACGTTCTCTTTCGCCATCCGGGCGGCCGTGAAGCGGTCAATCGGGTTGATCGCCCACCCGTCCCCGGCGGTCGGCGGCGCCGGCCGCTTCGGGGCGATGAACGCCCAGTGCCCTTGGAACTCGGCCCCCTCGGCGACCCACTGCCGCAGGATCTCCACCTGCGCGGGCGTCACGGTCTTGCCCGTGATCGCCGGGGGCATGTGTTCCATCTGGTCCGTCGTCACCAACCGCTTGATCAACTCGCTCTCGCCGGGCTTCTTCACGTCCAGCACGGCCGCGGCGCCGGCGCGGGTGTCCAGCCGCAGTTTGGCCTTGCGCTGCTTCTCGTCCGGGCCGTGGCAGGCGTAACACTTGTCCGAGAGGATCGGCCGCACGTCGCGGTCGTAGTCGATTTTCGGGGCCGAGAACACGGCGGCGGGAAGGGCCGTCAGCACGAGCAGCGAGCGCACAAGCATGGAGAGTTTCCCAGCGAAGCCGAAGTGTACTCCTCACGCTCCGCGTGAGGACCGGACGTTCCACCCCATAACGACAGCCACTTGATGCAGGCTCGCCGACCTGATCGGCGCCGGCCGGGACTTCGTGACGTTCCACCCCATAACGACAGCCACTTGATGCAGGGGGCCGATCCTCACGCGGAGAGCTTGTGCAAAAATCGGCCGGCGGGGGCGACAGGATTCGCGGGCCGCGCTATGGTGGAGACACCGCCATTGTACGTCAC
>JAYUGD010001039.1:0-3265 GCA_043767785.1 Zavarzinella sp.
GACGTCGGCGGCCTGTTCCGGGACATCGAATCGGACGTCGCGGACTTCAAGAAGCGGGTGGCCAAGCGCAAGGAACTGTGGGCGGAGTTTCAGACGCAAGCGGCCAAGCTGGACCAAGACGCCCGGCAAAAGGCGGCCCAAGCGGCCAACGAGTCGATGGCCGGCATGTTCAAGCTCTTGGTCGGGGGGCTGACCGCCTCCAGCACCGACCGCTATTACGACCCGCGCGAGAACACCGTGTACGCCGTCACCACGGTCAACCAAGGCTCGGTGCGGCTGGCCGGCGAGGGCCTGGGGGACATGATGGCCGCCGGGGCCAGGCAGTCCCAAAACCGGGCGTATTTCAACTCGCTGAAGTCGGGTCTGCGGGCCGACATCGTCCGCGACTTGGAACAGGCCGACGCGGATTTCACGCGGGCCTTCGAGGCCCGCCGGGCGAAGACGGAGGCGTTCGCCAAAAGCAACTTCGGCATCGAGCCCGCCGCCGGCATCCCCGACGGCAAGAGCCTCATCAAGCGGATGGTGGAGTGCAAGGACCAGCAGACGCTCCAGAAGATCCTTGCCGAGCTGGCGGCCAATGACCGCGGCCGGGCGGCCCGGGACAACCCGTTCCGGCTGGCCGACCTGTACGACTGCGAGGCGCGCACGCCGAGCCTAAGCGCGGAGACGGTCGTCGGCCAACTCCGCGACCGGTCCCGCGACATGGCCGCCGCCGCGAAACTGGTCCCCGCCGGGCGGGTGTACGACTCGGACCGGGCCACCTTCCTCCTCCAGGCGGCCGCGATGGCCAACACCGCCGCCCACGTCGAGAACGCCGCCCGCACGCTCGCCGGCAGCGTCAGCACGAACGCCCTGTTCGCCGGCCGGTGCGTGGAGAAGCTGGAGGAACTTAACCTCTTGGACATCGACGGCCAGATCCGCAAGCAGCAGGTGTTCGCGTACGCCCGCTCCGGCCGCGTGCCGGAGGCGGCCGAGCAGGCCGCCAAACTCGGGGAGCAGCTCGGCGGGGACGCGGAGTACCAATACATGGCCGCCCAAGTGTACGCCGCCGTCCGCAAGCCGGACGCGGCGGTCAAGGCGTTGTCCGCCGCCCTCAAGGCGGGGTTCTCGGACGTCGCGGCCGTCCGGGCCAACCCGAACTTCCAAGGCCTGCTGGCGAACAAGGGCTTCAAGGCCCTCTTGGACGTCCGCGTGTCCCCGAGCGTGGTGTTGCAACTCCAAGGCGGCTTCGGCGCGCCGACCGCCTCGGACCCGAAGCGCAACGTCCTAACGCTGACCAACGACTCCGACTTCCCGCTGACGAACGTGAAGGTCCAGTTGGACGTTTATTACAACGGGTCCACCGTCGCCGGCTCCCACAAGGACTTCGCCGCCCCGCGAATCAACCCGAAGGAAACGGTCACCTTCGAGGGGGCCGCCGCCGGCCCGACCGCCCGAACGTACCAGCCGAAGGCGATTTCCAAACTGGCCGTGGCGTGCGACCAACTGCCGGCCGCCGCCCCGCAACGGTCCAACCCGCCGACCGGGTTCAAGTGACCGCCGTGGGCGGGGCGCCCGGTTGTTCCGTCAGAGGCGCCAGCGTCAGCGACGCCCACTCCGGCCGCGGGCAATGCGCTGGAGCAATCGTTGGGTGACGGGTTGGGCGTCGCTCACGCGGCCGCCTCTGACGGTCGTCTTGAACGCTCCCCGTCCCTCGGTACACTTCCCCCGCCATCACCTTCGCCCAAGCCGGCGACCAGTTCGGCCAGGTCTCCACGGAGCGCATCCGGGCCGACGTGACGCCCCTCCTCGCCGCTGCGGAGAGGGGGGAGGTCGCCGTTGCCGCCAGCGCGTCGGGGGTTCAAGCCGGGCCGCACAGGCGCGTCAGGTGGCGGATCACGTCGCGGACGGAGATGAGGCCGACCGGCTTGCCGTCGATGACGACGGGGAGGTGGCGGTAGCCGCCGACGGCCATCTTTTGCAGGGCCGAGCCGAGCGGGTCGTCCGGCGAGACGGTTTCCGGGGCGGCGGTCATGTGGTCGCGGAGGGGCAGGCGGGCGTAGTCGTCCACGAGGCCGACGACCTTGATTAAATAGTCGCGTTCGGTCAGAATGCCGACGAGTTTGTCGTCCGCGCCGACCACGAGCAAGGCGCCGACGCGGTGCTCGACCATGCGGTCGAGGGCGAGGCCGAGGGTCTCGTGCTCGGGGACCGTCACCGGCGGCTTGGGCTTGAGCCGGCGGACGCTGTCGTGCAGGACGCTCTCCTCAACGGCATCGTGGCCGGTCGGGTTGGCGTCAATGGCGGCGAGGGCGAACTGGCACAGGCCGCACTCGTCGGCCCCGGGCACGTTGACGTGGCCACAAGATGGACAGATCATGGAGTTGTTCCGGCGGGTGTTGGGGACTCCGCAGGATCGTTGTATGCCGCGGATGGAAGATGACAGGGTTTGAAGATGACCGGGTGACAAGGTGACAAGGTGACAAAAACCAAGTGAGCCGAGCCGCATCAGCCGCCGGGTGATGAGCGATCGCCCGACGCCTGACCGCGTCGGCTCGCCGGTTTTTGTCACCTTGTCACCCGGTCACCTTGTCACCCGGTCATCTTCAAAAGGAGGCTTTGGCTTGGTGACGGACACGATATTGCGCGACCCGGTGTCTTCAACCACCCACTTCCTCATGGCCGGCGCCGCGGTGGTCGTCGCGGTGTTCATGCTGCGGCTGTCGTGGCACCGCAAGTGGCGGCGGGTGGACGTGGGCATGTTCGGCTTCTCCATGATCTTCCTGTACACCTGTAGCGGCCTGTTCCATGCCGTGCAACTGCCGCCGGACGACCTCTTCGTCTACCGCAACTTAGACATGACCGGCATCTACTTCCTGATCGCCAGCAGCTTCACGCCGCTGATCGTCACATTCACGCGCGGCCGATTGCGGGCCGGGTTCCTCGCGCTCATGTGGGCACTGGTGGTCGCCGGGGTGCTGGTCGTGTGGCTGGCGCCGAAGCCGTCGTACGCCGTCATCGCGGCCATCTACATCGGCCTCGGCCTCGTCGGCATGTTGGGCGCGCGCCACTACCTGAACGGGGCCGGCCGGCGGCTGATCCCGCTGATGATCGTCGAGCCGGTCGTCTACATCGGCGGGGCCGTCCTCGACGTGATCCAATGGCCGACGCTATGGCCCGGCGTGATCGGCCCGCACGAGATCTTCCACCTCGCGATCATCGCCGGCACGCTGGCCCACATCGGCATCATGATGCAATTCGTGATCCCGCCCCTGCGGCAAGTTCC
>JAYUGD010001040.1:0-3263 GCA_043767785.1 Zavarzinella sp.
CGTCGGCTCGCCCGGTTTTTCACCTTGTCACCCTGTCACCTTGTCACCTTGTCACCTTGTCATCCTGTTGCCTTAAAACCTCCCAAACTTTCACCGCCCGGTCCCAGCCCGTAGAGTAGAGCGTTTTGCCGTCCGCGGAGAAGGCCACGGCCGTCACCTTATTCTTGTGTCCGGCCAGGGTTTGCAGCGGTTGGCGGGTGGTCAGGTTCCAAATCCAGACCGTGCCGCCGACGCCGGCGGCGAGCAGGCGGCCGTCGGGGCTGACGCCGAGGCAGGTGATTTCCTTCGGCGGCGGGTCGAGTTCGGCGGTCACTTCCCGCGTCCGCGTGTCCCAGAGGCGCACGAAGCCGTCCCGGCCGCCGGTGACGAGCGTCTTGGAGTCGGGGGTGAAGGTGACGCACAAGGCCCCTTGGACGTGCGACGTCGCTTCGCCCGGCGATTGCCATTTCGCGGTGTCCCACACGCGCGTGCCGCCGTCCCGGCTGGCGCTGGCCAGCCACTTGCCGTCCGGCGAGAACGTCAGCCCTTCGATGAGGCCCGTGTGCCCTTTGAGGGCCGTCCGCTCGGCCCCCGTCTTCGCGTCCCAGATTTTGATCTCGGCTCCGCCCTGCGCCACGCCGCCCGCGGTGGCCACCGTCTGGCCGTCCGGCGAGACGGCGACGGCCCGGATTTCCAGTTTCTGCTTCTTGAAGGCCAAGACTTCCCGCCCGGTGTGCGGGTCGCGGACTTTCACCGTCCGGTCGGCGCTCGCCGTCACAAGAACGGACCCGTCCGCGGAGACCGCGAGGGCGGGCGTCCCCGACTTGCCGTCCTTCACGTCGGCCGTGTCCAAGCCGGTCCGCAAATCGCGCAGGATCAGCCGGCCGTCCTGCGTGGCGAACGCGAAGACGGTCCCGCCCGGCATCATCGTTCCCGCGACAATCGGGGCGTCCGGGTACGTCCACGTTTCTCTGGGCGTCACGGTCCGCGGCGGGGCGGCCTTCACCGGCTCGCGCTTCTGGCCCATCGGCTTGGCGACCGCGAATTTGCCGGCGGCCACGTCCACGGTGTTGCCGTCCCCGGTGCTGGTCACTTTCGCGGACCCGGTGTCCATCTCCACGGCCGACGAGTTCCCCATCCCCGACGTGATGACCGTTGACCCCGTGGCCCGGATGATCGCGTGCGGCGTGGTGAACGCCATCGGGCCGGGGGCGGCCTTGTTGGCCGAGTCGGCGTACACGGTTCCCTTCTCGACGTGGACGCGGGCCTCGCTCTGCGGCGGGAGCATGCGCACCGTCGTGTCCGTGCCCAATTCCACCCGGCCGAACAACGGCAGCAGCACGGTCGCGCTGCCCCCTTCGCCGGTGCGCAGTTGCCAGCCCGGTTTCAACGCCTGCCCGGCCCGCGCGGGGTTTTCTTCGCCGGACTCGGAGACGATGAACGTGTCCCCTTCAAAGCCCTCGACGCGGGCGTAGGCCGGCTCGTCGTCCAAGTCGGGGATCAAGTCGGGCTTGGTGAATACGCCCCACGCGCCGACGGCCAACAAGAGGGCGGCCACCGTCCCGACCGCCACGCGCGGCCACCGCCGGGCCGGCGTGGCGTCGCGGGCGGGCGTCACCGTGTCGTCGGCGGAGGCGTGATTGTTCGTGGCCCATTCGGCCGTCACCGCCTCGTCGCGGGACAGCCGGATCAGGCTGTCGGCCAATGCCGGTTCGGTTTTTAGCCGGTGCTGGAAGGCGGTCAAGCCCGGGCCGGACAGGTCGTCGTCCAGATAGGCGGTGAGCAATTCGAGGTCGGCCGGAGATGGCGGGGGCATAGAAGGGTAGGCGGGTAAGAATGAGGATTAGGCAATCGCGAAAGACAACCTCGCCCGCTACTCCGTCATCGCCCGCGGCGCAAGCAAGGGTCAGCGAGCGGCCGTTACGGGGAGTCGGTGTCGATGGAAGTCGCCGACCCTTGCTCGCGCATCGGGCTATGACTGATCGTGCGGGGAGCGACTGTTCGCGGGATGTCCGCGCTCCGCTCCGAAGACTCCGCGTCGCGGCGAAACGGGGTTGTCACCTTGTCATTTTCCAGGCCCGCCCCCGAACTGCTTCCAGTACAGCACATGGAATGGGTTCTTCGCCGGCCCGGTGACGTTTTCGTTGACGAGCAGCGGGGTGACTTCGTCCCACCACTTGTCGAGGCGGCCGCGCAGGTCGCGGACGATCTCCGGGTGTCGCGCGGCCACGTCGGTCTTCTCGCCCGGGTCTTTCGTGATGTCGTACAGTTCCCACGCCTCGGCTTTTCTTCCGGGGTTCACCAAGCGGTATTGGGCGGTGCGGACGGCGCACGTGTGGTACTTGGCCTCGGCGGCCTTGCCCTTGTCCCAGCGGCCGACGTGCGTGACGAGCGTGCGGTCTTCCCACGCGGCGTCCTTGTCTTTGAGCAGCGGCACGAGACTGCGGCCGTCGGGCTTGACCGTCGCGGGAATCGCCGCCCCGGTCAGTTCGGCCAGCGTCGGGAACAGGTCGATGTGGGCGGCCAAGGCCGGCACGTCCACGCCGGCCGGGAACCGCTTCGGCCACGAGAAGAAGAACGGCACGCGCGTGCCCCCTTCGTAGGGCGTCACCTTGGACCCGCGCATGCCGGCGTTGAACACGGGGACGCCGGCCGTGCCGCCGTTGTCGGTCATGAAGATGACGACGGTGTCGTCGTCGAGTTTCCACTCCTTGAGCCGGGCCGTCAACTTGCCGACGTTGTCGTCGATGTTGGCGACCATGCCGAAGAACTTGGCGGCGTCCTCGGCCTGCTTGCCCTTCACGGGGGCCGGAATCTTGCCCGCGTATTGCTTCACGTATTCGGCGGGGCAGTCGAGCGGGGCGTGCGGGGCGTTGGTGGCGATCCAGCACAAAAACGGCTCCGGCTTGGCCCGCCGGGCGTCGATCCATTTGCTGGCCTGCTCGAAGAACACGTCGGTGCAATAACCCTTGGTCTTCTCGAAGACGCCGTTGTGGAGAATCGCCGGGTTGAAGTACGAGTTGTTCGGCGCGTCCCCGCAACTGCCGGGGTACGTCTGCCCGATGCCGCCGGCCCCGTGGATGAACACTTCATCAAAGCCGCGCCTGTTCGGATGGTACGCCGCCTCGTCCCCGAGGTGCCACTTCCCGAAGATGCCGGTGGCGTACCCCGCCGACTTCAACAATTGGGCCAGCGTGAACGATTCCAAACGAAGGCGCTCGCGCTCGTTGATCGTGTGAGTGACGCCGTTCTTGAACTCGTGCCGGCCCGTCATCAGCGCCGCC
>JAYUGD010001041.1:0-3262 GCA_043767785.1 Zavarzinella sp.
GCCCGGCATGTCTTTCAAAATCCGCGTCATGTTCTTCTTGTACGCTTCCACGCCCGGTTGCCCGTAGGGGTTGATCCCGAGCAGGCGGCCTTCCACCACGGTCTCCAGCATCAGCATTTGCATCAACTGGCCCATCGTGTGTTCGGAGAGCGTCGGCAAAATCAAGTCGTTCGTGGGCCGGGCGGCTTCGGCGTAGGCTTGGTTCGTCCCTTGGAAGGCGGCGGTCAGCACGTCGGGGATCGTCTTCCGCGAGTGGACGTTCAGCTCGTCCTCGTTGCGGTCGGCCATGCCGATTTGGATCGGGGCGTGCTTGGTCCCCTTCACGAACAGGTTGTTCACGATCTTGTCGCGAGCGCCTTCTTGGTGCTGTTGGCCGCGGGAGTGCAAGTCTCGGGTTTGCACCACGGTCAACGGCGTCGGGCCGACGTTCTGCTTGCCGAGCGACTCGGCGCACAGTTGGTCGTACCACATGCCCAAGGCTTCGAGCTTCTTGCTCCACACGGCCATCACGCGGGTGTTCTTCCCCTTTTCCTTGGCCAGCAAGTGGTTCACGGCCGCGTATTGCAGGACCGGGTTGCGCTCGAACGGCTCTTCCAGGAAGCGCCGGGTCATGGCCGAGGCGCCGAGGAGCAGGGCGAGGATGTCCAGCCCGGCCACGGCCGCCGGGACCAGGCCCACGGCCGTCAGCACGGAGAATCGGCCGCCGATGCCGTCGGGGATTTTGAGGATTTCCTTGTCCTCGAAGCCGTCGGCCGCGCAGAGGTCTCGCAGCTTGCCGCTCGGGCCGGTCACGGGGACGATGTGCTTGCGGAGGTTCTCGGGCGCGTGCCCGTAGAACCGGGCCAACTCATTGCGGAAGACGCGGTAACTGGCGGCCGTCTCGATCGTGCCGCCGGACTTGCTGATGACGACGACGCCCCAGCGCTCGCCCTTGATCGCCGGATCGACGCAGGTGTTCTCCAACATGTCTAGCAGGTCTTGCAGGGCGTCGTTATCGACGTTGTTCCCCTCGAAGTACAGCCGCGGCTTGCCGTGCCGCATGCGCTCGGGCAGTTCGTTGTGGTACGTGTGGCACAGGGAATCAAAGAGGGCTTTGGCCCCGAGGAACGACCCGCCGATGCCGAGGACGACGACGCGGTCGGTCTCTACCCGCAGCTTGTTGGCCGCCGCGAGGATGCGGGCCAGTTCGCTGTTCTCCCCCTTGCGGCGGTATTGGTCGAGCATCTGCCCCGGCATGTCGATGAAGCCGCTGTCCAGCGGCAGCATCTTCGCCGGCGGATTGGTCATCGACCGCTCGGCCGCGACCTGCTGGCGGACCTGCATCATCTGCTGCTTGATGGCCTCCACCTGTTCGGGCCGCAGGTAGTTCTGCGACTGGAGTTCCGCCAAGGGGGTCCACGCCTCGATGTGCGGGCAGAGCGACCCTTGGTAATTGAACTCGATGGCTTCGTCGGGGAGTTGCATACGGACGTGGGGTTTGAGACGGCCCGGGCGCGCGGCCCGCACGCGGGGCCGGCCACCCGGACAACCCCCATACTTTACGGCGTCCGGGAGTGTCCGTACACTCCCCGCATGAACATCCACCACCTTGTCGCGGAACTCCGCGAGACCAACCCGAGCAAGATCGTCCTCCTCGTGGCCGACGGCCTCGGCGGCCTGCCGCTGGAAGCGGGCGGCTTCACCGAACTCGAAACCGCCCACACGCCGAATCTGGACACTTGCGTCCGCGACGGCGTGTGCGGCCTCAGCACGCCCGTCCTGCCCGGCATCACGCCCGGCAGCGGGCCGGGGCACTTGGGCCTGTTCGGCTACGACCCGCTCGAATACCGCATCGGCCGCGGCATCCTGGAAGCCCTCGGCATCAACTTCGCCGTCGGCCCGAAGGATGTGGCCGTGCGCGGCAACTTCGTGACGCTTGAAAATGGCATCATCAAAGACCGCCGGGCCGGCCGGCCGACGACCGAGCGGTGCGTCGAGATGGTCAAGAAGATGCGCGGGGTGAAAATCCCCGGCGTCGAGGTGTTCGTGGAGCCGGTGAAGGAACACCGCTTCGTCGCCGTCTTCCGGGCCGACGGCTTGGGCGACCACGTCGCCGACACCGACCCGCAAGCCGTCGGCGTCCCGCCACTAACGGCCAAGGGGGCCGACCCGGCCTCCGAGAAGACGGCCGGCATCGTGAACGAATTTATCAGGCAGGTCGATCAGATTCTCAAGGACGACGCCCCGACCAACGGGGCCACGATGCGCGGCTTCGCCACGTTCCCGAAGATCGGCACGATGGAAGAGGTCTACGGCCTCAAGTCGGCCGCCATCGCCGTTTACCCGATGTACAAGGGGCTGGCCAAGCTTGTCGGCATGGACATCCTGGACGCGGGCGACTCGCTGGAAACGCAGATCGCCACGATGAAGAACAATTGGGCCAAGTACGACTTCTTCTTCATGCACTACAAGTACACGGACAGCACCGGCGAGGACGGCAACTTCCCCAAGAAGGTCGAGATGATCGAACGGCTCGACGCCGTCATCCCGTCGCTGCTGGAATTGAACCCGGACGTGTTCATCGTCACCGGGGACCATAGCACGCCGAGCAAGATGAAGAGCCACTCCTGGCATCCGGTGCCGACGGTGATCGTCGCCGACACCTGCCGGTTCGACGGCCTCACGGAGTTCGGCGAAAGTTCCTGTTTGCGGGGGGGGCTGGGTCAGTTCGAAGCGAAGCATCTGATGCTGCTCGCGATGGCCCACGCCGGGAGGTTCGGCAAGTACGGGGCGTGATTGGGACGTATTCCTGTCTCGAAGCGGCTCGGATCGCGATGGCCCATTGCCGATTCCGCGACGGCGGTCGATAATCTGAAGGCCGGATCCATCGTGACCGGCGATCCCGATCTCTCCCCATCCACCGGAGTCGACCCTTGAAGAAGTTCATCCGCAGCCTCATCGCGGCCACGGCATTCGCCGCCGGCACCGCAGCACTCGTCGCGACGGCGCCCGATCTCGCCCGCGCGCAGACCAAAGCCGATCCCAAGGTGACGCCGAAGGTCGATCCGAAGGGCAAACCGGCCGATCCGAAAGTGGATCCGAAACCGGCGGTGAAAGGCACCGTGGTCATCAAGCCGGGCAAGGATGGCAAATTCCGATTCTTCGTCCGCGACGAAGACGACAAGACCCTCATGCAATCCTCGACCGGCTACGCCTCCGAAGACGAAGCCCAGAAGATGCTCGACGCCGCCAAAGCGATCCTCGGCGGCGCCAAAGTGACGAA
>JAYUGD010001042.1:0-9015 GCA_043767785.1 Zavarzinella sp.
GGCTGCGGGCCGGCCTGGAGCAGGCCCGCGACGCCAGCCGCCTGCCCGAAACTCCGAGGGGGGCGGCGGCCCTCAATGACCTGTTGATCCGCATCCGGCTGCAAAAGTTCCCGAAGTAGTCGCTGATCTCATGCAAATCAAAATCCCCAAACTCTCCCTCGTAGTCCTGATCGGCCCCAGCGGGGCGGGCAAGAGCACGTTCGCCCGCAAGCACTTCCTGCCCACGGAAATCCTGTCGTCTGACGCCTGCCGGGCCATGGTCAGCGACGACGAGAACAACCAGGCGGTCACGGGCGAGGCGTTCGCCCTGCTTCACGACATCGCCGCCCGGCGGCTCGCCCTCGGGCGGCTGACGGTCGTCGACGCCACCAGCGTCCAACCGGAGGCCCGCGCCCCGCTGGTCGCCCTGGCCCGGAAGTATCACTGCCTGCCGGTCGCCGTCGCGCTGGACCTCCCCGAGGCGGTCTGCCAGGAGCGGAACCGGTCCCGCGCGGACCGGTCGTTCGGCCCGCACGTCATCCGCAACCAGAAGGCGCAACTGCGGCGGTCGCTGCGCGGCCTCCGGCGCGAAGGGTTCCGACACGTGTTCGTCCTCGAAACCCCGGAGGAGGTCGAGGCGGCGACGGTCGAGCGGGTGCCGCTGTGGAATGACCGGACCCATGAACACGGCCCGTTCGACGTCATCGGCGACGTCCACGGCTGCGCGACCGAACTGGAGCAACTGCTCACCACGCTGGGGTACGAGCCGTTCACCGTGGACGGGTCGGAGCCGGGGTGGGGGTCCGTCGGCTACGCCCACCCGGCGGGCCGCAAGGCCGTGTTCGTCGGCGACCTGGTGGACCGCGGGCCGCGGGTGCTCGACACGCTGGGCTTTGTTCTCCACATGGTGACGACCGGCGCGGCCCTGTGCGTCCCCGGCAACCACGACGTGAAGTTGTTGAAGAAACTCAACGGGAAGGACGTGCAGATCACGCACGGGCTGGCCGAGACGCTGGCCGAGATCGACGCCCTGCCGGACGCCTGGCGGGAACCGTACAAGAAATCACTCGCCGTGTTCCTCGACGGGCTGGTGAGCCATTTCGTCCTCGACGGCGGCAAACTGGTCGTCGCCCACGCCGGCATGAAGGCCGAGATGCAGGGCCGGGGGTCTGGGAAGGTGCGCGACTTCGCCCTGTACGGCGAGACGACGGGCGAGACCGACGAGTTCGGCCTGCCGGTGCGGTACAACTGGGCGGCCGAATACCGGGGCTCGGCGACGGTCGTCTACGGCCACACGCCCGTCCCGGAAGCGGAGTGGCTGAACCGCACGGTCAACATCGACACCGGCTGCGTCTTCGGCGGTAAGCTCACGGCCCTCCGCTACCCCGAGATGGCGTTCGTTTCGGTCCCCGCAGCGCGGACATACTGCGAACCGGCCCGGCCATTCCTCTCCGAAGACCAACAGGCCCCCAAACTCACGGCCCAGCAAGCGGACGACGAGGTGCTCGACGCCGCCGACGTGCTGGGTAAGCGCATCGTCTCGACCCGGCTGCGGGGCAGCGTGACGATCCGGGAGGCCCACGCGACGGCGGCCCTGGAGGTGATGAGCCGGTTCGCGGCCAACCCGAAGTGGCTCATCTACCTGCCGCCCACCATGTCCCCGTGCGAGACGAGCGGCGAGCCGGGGCTCCTGGAACACCCCGCCGAGGCGTTCGCCTACTTCCGGACCCAAGGCGCGCCGCGGGTCATCTGCGAGGAGAAGCACATGGGGTCGCGGGCCGTCGTCACCGTCTGCCGGGACGAGCAGGCGGCGCGGGAGCGGTTCGGCGTGCTCGAAGGCGAACTCGGCATCGTCACCACCCGCACGGGGCGACGGTTCTTCACCGACGCGGCGTTGGAGGCGCAATTTCTCGACCGCGTGCGGGCGGCCCTGACATCAGCCAACGTGTGGGGGACGCTGAACACGACCTGGGTGTGCCTCGACTGCGAACTCATGCCGTGGTCGGCCAAGGCGCAGGAGTTGTTGAAGTCGCAGTACGCCGCCGTCGGGGCGGCCGGGCGGGCGGCGTTGCCGCGGGCGGTCGATGCGTTGGCCCAGGCCGCTGACCGGCTGGCCGGCGAGGAGCGCGGCAAGGCCGAACTGATTCTGGCCGAGAGCCGCCGCCGGGACGAGCGCGTCGGCCAGTTCGTCGCCGCCTACCGCCAATACTGCTGGCCGGTGAACGCGCTCACCGACTTGAAGCTGGCCCCGTTCCACCTGCTGGCGTCCGAGGGCCGGGTCCACACGGACAAGACCCACGTGTGGCACATGGACACGCTGGCGGCCGTCTGCCGCGCGGACCCCGACCTGCTGTTGGCGACCAAGTTCAAACTGGTGGACGTGACCGACCCGGCCAGCGTGGAGGAGGGGGTCGCGTGGTGGGCGGAACTGACCGGGCAAGGCGGCGAAGGCATGGTGGTCAAGCCGCTGGACTTCATCCTGCGGGGCTCTCGGGGCCTCGCGCAGCCCGCCGTGAAGTGCCGCGGGCGGGAGTACCTGCGGATCATCTACGGCCCGGACTACACGGCCGACGCCAACCTCTCTCGCCTGCGGAGACGGGGCCTCGCCCACAAGCGGTCCCTCGCCTTGGGCGAATTCGCCCTCGGCGTCGAGGGGCTGGAGCGTTTCGTCCGCCGGGAACCCCTGCGCCGCGTCCACGAGTGCGTCTTCGGCGTCCTCGCCCTGGAGAGTGAGCCAGTTGACCCGCGGCTGTGACTCGCTCACGAGATGGTCAGCGGGCGTTCATCGGTGAGCGTGTGGGCCGGGTCTCGCTTGATGTCGAACGCCTTGACCACTGCCGACCCGCCGCCGGGGAGGGCGAGGACGAACGGGTCGGTCAGGGCCGGCCGGTTCCAGGCTGCCAAGGTCGCCAAGTCGTCGGCCCACTCGGTCGACACGTCGCTTTGGCTTGCCGCCACGACGACCAGAAGAGACGCCGACCGCCGCCACCCGAGCCGCAACAATTTGGCGGCGGCGTCATCGGTCTTCCGCCGCCACTCGTCCCCGGCCCGGTTCCCGTCGTGAAGTAGGGCGAACTCGGCGAACACCCAGCAGTGGTCGGCCCCGTCATCGGGGCCACCGACCCGCAGGCCGCCCAAGGTCCGGTCCGGGCCTCGATCGTCTACGACCCCTTCAGTAGCGTAGGCGGGCTTGGCCGCGACCTCGCAGAACGGGTATCCCGACTGCCGCAGTTTGCAAGCCAGAAACGCCTCCCAAATGAGCCAGTCCTCAAACGAGGCGTCGGTCTCGGCCATTAGCCGCAGGTCGGCCGCTTTCGCCGTGAGTCGGCCGCAGACGCAGCGAAACACGTCGACGGCGAACGAGTGCGATTCCGCCATGCGATGACTCCCCTGTCTGAGCGGTGTTGGGCACAGTGTAGTCCTCCTCGCCTGCCCCCGCACGCCAGCCAGGTCTGGCACAATTCAAAAACCACTTTTGAAATTGTTCTGACTCTCACCGGGGCGGCGACTTCAGAGACTCCCGACGCCCTCCAAGCCGCCGCCCGGCGGCACACTCGGGGCGACGACCCATTCATCGGAATTCCGTGTTTAAGGTTGCTTGTGAGCCATGCTTCTGTTACAAAATGTCGGCAGTTGATGATAAGTGCCTTCATTATGGATGCCGCCCCCGCCGCCACGACCGACCGCCTGATCGCCCTGGCCCGCGATCTTGGGGTGGTTCGCCCCCGCGACCTCGCCGGCCGCGGCATCCCCCGGACGGCCCTCGCCCGGCTGTTGGCCGCCGGGGTGCTCGCCCGGCCGTCCCGCGGGGTGTACGTCCTGGCCGACGCCGACGTGACCGAACACTACGACTTGGCCCAGGCGTGCAAGCGGGTGCCGCACGGGGTCGTCTGCCTGCTGTCAGCCCTCCGGTTCCACCGGCTCACCACCCAGGCCCCGCACGAGGTCTGGATCGGCGTCGACCGCAAGGCCCGGCGGCCGAAACTCGTCCACCCGCCGCTCCGGGTCGTGCGGTTCTCCGGGGCCGGGCTGACCGCCGGCGTGGAGGAGCACACGGTCGAGCGGGTTCGGGTGCGGGTGACGAGCCCGGCCCGGACGGTGGCGGACTGCTTCGCGTACCGGGCCACGGTGGGGCTGGACGTCGCCCTGGAAGCCCTGCGGGACTGCCTGCGCCAGCGACGGGCGACGATGGACGACCTGCACCGGATGGCCCAAGCCCGGCGGATGGCCAACGTCATGCGGCCGTACCTGGAGGCGATGGCGTGAGCAAGGACCGCCCGAAGAACATGGCCGCCTCCGTCCGCGCCCGGCTCACCGACCTGGCCCGGAAGCAGGGGGAGGACTTCCTGCTCGTCCTCACTCGGTACGCCATCGAGCGGCTGCTCTACCGGCTGACGCGGACCGCCCACGCCGCCGAGTTCGTGCTCAAGGGGGCGATGCTGTTCCGGCTGTGGGCCGACAGCCCGCACCGCCCCACCCGCGACCTCGACCTGCTCGGCCGCGGCGACCCGTCGGTCGGGCGGCTGGCGGACGTGTTCCGTGAAATTTGTGCGGCGACCGTTGAAGACGACGGGCTGGCCTTCGACCCGGCCGCGGTCACCGCCGAGAAGATCAAGGAAGACCAGGAGTACGAGGGGGTGCGGGTGGGGTGCGTGGCCCGGCTCGGGCAGGCCCGGATCGACCTCCAGGTGGACGTCGGGTTCGGCGACGCCGTCACGCCCGGCCCGGTGACGGTTCAGTACCCCGGCCTGCTCGACCTGCCGACCCCGGAACTGGCCGCGTACCCGCGGGAGACCGTGGTGGCCGAGAAGTTCCAGGCGATGGTCATGCTCGGCATCGCCAACAGCCGGATGAAGGACTTCTTCGACCTGTGGGTGCTGGCCCGCGCCTTCCCCTTCGGCGGGCCGGTGCTGGCGACCGCCATCAAAGCGACGTTCGCCCGCCGCCGGACGGCGGTCCCGGCCGCCCCGCCGCTCGCCCTCTCCGCCGAGTTCGGGACCGACGCCAAAAAGGTGACGCAGTGGCGGGCGTTCCTGAAGAAGGGCAAGCTGGACGCCAACGGGGTGGAGTTGGCCTCGGTGTGCGAGTCGCTGGCCGGCTTCCTGATGCCGCCGGCCCACGCGGCCGCGGGTGACACGGCGTTCGACCAACACTGGCCGGCCGGCGGGCCGTGGGCCGCGGCCGGCTGAGGCGGCCCGCCCGAAGGCGGAGGGCACTCGTGGACGGGAACAAAGTCATCACCATCGGCCGGCAGGAGTTGTACGACCGGGTCTGGGCCACCCCGATGCGGACGCTGGCCGCCGAGTTCGGCATGAGCGACGTGGGGCTGGCGAAGGCGTGCCGTCGGCACCACATCCCGTGCCCGCCGCGCGGCCACTGGGCCAAAAAACGGCACGGCAAAGTCGTCCGCCGCCGGCCCCTCCCGCCGTGCCCCGACCCGGCCCTTCAGACCATCACGATCCACCTGTTCCCGCCGAATCCGCCCGAGCCGGCCGCCCCGGCGTTGGACCCCGACTTGGCGGGCATCCTCGACACGGCCCGCGGACTGACCAAACTCATCGTGCCGGCCGCCCTGCGCAGCCCACATCCCTTGGTCGAAGCCGCCCGCACGCGACTCGACGGAGTCCGTCCGGACCGGCAGGGCCTCCTTCATCCGCCGTGGAACGCCGAGCCGACGTTGGCCGTCGCCGTCGGGCCGGACAGCGTGCCGCGGGCGTTGCGGTTCCTCGACGCCCTCATCAAGGCGGTCGAGCGGGTCGGCGGCCGAGTGGAAGTGAAGAAGTCAGCCGACGGACACAAGCACGAGACGGCGGCAGTGTTCGGCGGAGAGCGTGCGCCCCTGCGGCTGCGGGAGCGGTATCGGCAGGTGGCGATCCCCCCGGAACGGCTGAAAAGAAACTCGTGGGGGAACAGTTACGAATACGTGCTCACCGGCGAGTTTGTCCTGGACGGCGGCCCGTCGGTCTTCGGCGACAGCTACGCCAAGGACGGGCGCGCGGCCGGGACAGTGGAGAACCAACTGAACGCCGTCCTCGTTAAACTGATCGAGCGAGCGGGGCGTGAGCGGACCGCCCGCCGGGCGAATGAGGCCGAACGTCATCGACGAGAAGAAGAGGTTCGGCGGCGGCGGGAGCAAGCCGAACGCGAACGGTTGGAGAAGGTTCGGGTGGAGACGCTGCTTGCCGAGGCGGACGCGTGGCAGCGGGCGGTCGCCCTGCGACGTTACATCGCCGCCGTGGAACAACGGGCGGCCACTCTGGAACATTCTGCCACCGCGGGAACAGACTTGGGGAACTGGTTGGCGTGGGCGCGCGAACAAGCCGAAAAGCTCGATCCGGTCAGCCGCACGGCGGCCCGCCTCACAGGCACACTATCGGCTTGATTACTGGCGGCCCTGCCAGTCCTCCGCGGCCATGCCAGCCCTCCGCGGCCGTTACAGCAGATTAAGCGTGCCCCGCGTCACGCCGAGTTGGTTCAACGCATTCAGTTGCCGCCAGGTCTGCTTGCCGTCGTCCAGGCCGTTGATGACGCGGATGTACTGTTCCAACAACTGCACGGCCTCGTCGGCAGTTTCGCGGAGCAGGTCGATGCGGAACCGGCGGACGCCCAAGTCTTGCATGCGTTGGACGTACTCGGCCCCGGACTGCGGCACGCTGTTGAACACCGTGTTGCGGCACCCGGCGTCCGGGGTCACGGGGAAGACGGACCCGACGCGGTCACGGAGGTCGATGGTGTGGCGGTCGCACGGGCGGCCGCAGTCGCGCCAATCCTTGCCTTTCGACAGGTACGCGGCAAAGACACAGAATTCATTGTGGAACATGGGCATGTGCTGGTGGATCACCGGCTCGAACCACGCGGCCGGGGCGTTCCGCAGCAACGCGGCCAGTTGGTCCCAATTCAAGTCGTAACTCGGCACGAGCCGCGAAAGACCTTCGGCCATCAGCAGGTCGGCGGTGATCTCGTTGGCCACGTTCAGCGAGAAGTCGCCGACCAGCGGCAACTCCGGGGCGTGTTCGCGGAAGTAGCCGATGGCCCCGAGATTGCGGACCAGCACGGCGTCCGGCTTCGCCCACAGGATCGGCTTGAGGAACCCCTCGTCCCCCGGCTTCAGGATGCGCAGCGTGGCGAGGCCGATGGGCACGCCGGCCGCGTTGGCCAGCGGGACGGCCTCACGGTAGCGGCGCACGTCCTCGAAGTCCGCGTACACCATCGCCGGCTTTAGGGGCAGCACGGCCTTCAACTGTTCCAGCGTGTGGACCTGCACCGTGAGAACGGATTCAACCAATGTCGATGTCACCGGCCGCGACGCGATCTCGGCCCGCAGATGTTTCAGGGCGTCGGCGTCACCGATGGCGACTTTCTTCCCGGCTTCGCGTTGGACAATCAGCGCCTCGGCCAGTTGTCGGCGCAGGTCGTTCAACACGCTCTTCGGGATCATCACGGTCGGCGGGGTGTTCGCAGTCACGGCCGCGAGTTCAAACGGCGTGTCGCCGAGTCGGGAGAATTGTTCGCGGATGGCGTCCACGCTCGTCGGCTGCTTCGTGGCAAGTGCCAGCGGGCCGGGCCATGTGGCCGTCGCGGTGTGGCCGGCGTTGTCCGTGGCCGTGGCCGTCAGCGGGCCGCCGATGTCGCCGGTCAAGTTCACCGTGATCGGCGTGCGGCGGACAATCGGGTCGCGGGCATAAGTTTGTTCCAAGCGCTTGCGCGTGGCCGGGTCGTCCGTCTTGTACACGTCGCACCCGGTCGGGACGGCCGAGAGGTCAAAGCTCTCGGCGTCGAAGGCCACGTCCACGAACCGACTGCCGGGCTGGCCTTCCACGCGCCAGACGCGGCCGCCCGGTTCCTTCTCTTGCGGCGTGCCGATGTCGAACAGCAGGCCGTCGCCGGGCTTCACGAGTTCATCGACCGGGCCGTCGAGTTGCAGGTGGACGCGCACCGCCTTGAGGGTGAGGCCGGCGACTTTGCCGATCCGCAGCCCGCGACTCTTGGGGAACCGCCCGCGCACCAGTCGCTGGTGATTCGGCCCGTCGAGGAAGCCGGGCGTGAACCCGCGAGAGAAGGTTTGTTCCATGTCCCGCAGTTGCCGGTCCGTGATCTGAAACGCGGTGCCTTTCGCGGCTTCGTCAATCGCTTGCCGGTACGTCGTCGCGGCGGCGGCGACGTATTCCGGCCCTTTGAGCCGGCCTTCGATCTTGAAACTGGTCACGCCCGCGTTGAACATGTCCGAGACTTGAGCGTACCCCGCGAGGTCGGACGGGCTGAGCAAATACGCCCGGTCCCCGAGTTCCCGGCGTTGGCCGTCCACGTACATTTCGTAGGGCAGTCGGCACGCTTGGGCGCACTGCCCGCGGTTGGCGCTGCGCCCGCCGAGGGCCTCGCTGGTCAGGCACTGCCCCGAGTACGCCACGCACAGCGCCCCGTGGACGAACGTCTCAATGGTCACGCCCGTTTCTTCCCACACGCGGCGAATCTCGGCGACCGACAACTCCCGCCCCAACACCACGCGCTCGGCCCCGAGTTTCTTGGAAGCGAACATCACCCCCCGGCTCTCGGTGAGGGTCATCTGCGTCGAAGCGTGGATTTCCAAATTGGGGACCAGCCGGCGAATCAGGATGGCCAGCCCGAGGTCTTGAACAATCACGGCGTCCACGCCGGCCGCCGCGATGACTTGCAAATACGCCGCGATGGCCGGCAACTCGTCGCTAAAGATGAGCGTGTTCAACGTCACGAACCCGCGGACGTTCCGCGCGTGCAGGAACGCCATCGCCTTGGGCAGTTCCTCTTCGGTGAAGTTCGTCGCCCGGTGCCGGGCGTTGAAGCGGTCCAGCCCGAAGTAAACGGCATCCGCCCCGTTGGCGCACGCCGCGCGCAAGGCGTCCCAGTCCCCGGCGGGGGCGAGCAGTTCGGGCTTTCGGCGGGTGTTGGTCATACCTGACATCTTATCGTCTTGCGCAATGGATGCGTGAAGTCGGTGCCGGAACGGGCTGGCCGCCAACCTAACCCCCCGGCCCCCTTCCCGAGGACGGGAAGGGGGAG
>JAYUGD010001043.1:0-3258 GCA_043767785.1 Zavarzinella sp.
GGGGGCCGGGGGGTTAGGTTGCCTTTCACGGCCGCTACTTACACCCCCGCAAAAACGCGATCAGGTCGGCCAACTCTTGCTCCGTGATCTGTTGGGCCAACCCCGCCGGCATGACGGAGACTTTGCCGGGCGTCACCTCCTCAATCTCCTTACGGTCCAAGCGGACTTCCTTGTCGGCGGCGATGGTCAGGATCAGCTCGTCCGGGGCGTCCTTCTTGGGGACGCCGTTGAAGACGCGGCCGTCGGTGGTCTTCACGTTGAGGGGTTCGTAACTGCGGACGAAGCTGGCGCTCGGGTACAGGATGGATTCGAGCAGGTCGCGCTCGGTGCGGATGCCGCCGATGCGCGTCAGGTCCGGGCCGATCTTGCCGCCGACGTAGCCGATGGTGTGGCACGCGATGCACGAGGTCTTGGCGCTATTGAACACCGCCTGCCCGCGACGAACGTCCCCGGCCGGCAGCCGCTTGGCGATGGCCTCCAGCGTAGCCGTTTGTTGTTTGAGGTCGGCGTTCAGCAAGGCGTTTAACTTCTCGGCCTCGGCCTTCACCGGCTCGCCGTACTTGGCGAACGTCCCCCGCACTTGATCGACGCGCAGAGAGCCGCGCCACTCGGGGGCGTTCATTTGCTTCAGCAGGGCAAGGCCGACGGGTTCGCTGGTCGTCTGTTGGAAGACGGCCAGCACACGCTCGCGCTCCGTGACGGTGACAGCCGGGACGGCATGAACGAGTTCCATCAATTGGGCGTCCGTCCACTTCACCCGGCTCAGGGCGTCGGCCGCCACGCTGCGGGATTTCGCCTCGGCGGATACCAGTTGCTTGAGAACCATCTGGATTTGGGCGTCCGAAAATTCGGCCGCGGTTCCCAACAGGGCTGCGAGGGCGTGGACGCGCGTTGCCTCCGATTTGGCGGTCGTCGAAATGGTCAGAAAGAGCTTGTTCCACCCGGCCACGTCCTCTTTGGGGCGCGGCAGCCGGCGAACGGTTTCCAGCACGGCATCGGTCAATTCGCCGTCTGGCTTGGAGAGTAACGTCTTGAACACGGCCGCCCACGGCTTCGGCATCTCCCGCACGCCGGACTGACGCATCAACGGGAAAAGGCGCTGCTTGGCGATGTCCGCGGGGGCGGTCAGCAACAGGTCCGCGAGCAGTTGTTGAATCACGGGCGTGGTCGTGAGTTTGGCAAGGCACGCCGCGAGCGTGTCCCATTCAGCGGGTTTGATGGCGGGGTCCGTCAGCCGTTGGCGGATCACGGGCATCAGGTGTTCAACCCGTTCCGGGTGCCGACTGACGATCCACCACGCCGCTTCCTGAAACGCCGCGTCTGGCGACTTCAACCCGAGCGTAACGAGGTTGACCGGGTTCGGCAGGCCAAGTTGATCGCGTGCGACCATCACGCACCGGCGAACCGTGGGGTTCTGGTTCTTCAACCCCTCCGTGAGCGCCTCGTCTGACCCGATCTCGATGAGGGCGTATGTGATTGCATGTTCCAACGTCCGGTCCGACATCTCCACAGACAAGGCATGTAGTAGGTCTGGCACGGCGGCTTTATCACCAATGCGGCCCAAGGCTTCAGCGGCAATGCGGCGGGTGATGAGATTGTCTTGAAGCCATAACATTTCAGTCAACTTTGTCACGCTGGATTGATTCCGCCACACGCCCAGAACGTGTGCTGCAGATTGTCGAATCTGATCGGCCACATCCGCATCGAGGCGAGATTTCTCCACAAGGTTTAAAACATGAAGAATAAAAAGGCGGCCGTGTTTTGAGTCACCGCGGAGAGATAACGAAACAAGGTCGTTGGACAGTCTGTCGAATGCCTCCTTTGGATCGGAAAGCAATTCCGCGCCGACTTTGTTGAAATAGGCTTTGTCCAACGACTCCCAATTCGTCATTGACTGTCGGTGTCGTCGATTCTTGGGTTGGTCGCTCTTCCGCACCCTGTAAATCGCCCCCAACACATCCGTCTTCACCAACTGCGAACTCGGGCAACACAGTTTGTACCAGCCGCCGGTGTCCACGATTAGCAAACTGCCGTCCGCTTCTTCGATCACGTCTGTCGGGTGGAAGTCTTGGTTGTCTGAGACGACGAAATCGCTGTCGTCCGTCGTGTAGGTCGAACCGCTCGGTTTCAACACATGCCGACTGACTTTTCGCAAGTTGAATTGGCAACAGAACAGATTGTTCAGATAATCCTTGCCCCACTCATTGCTTGTTAAGCAATGCAGCCCGCACGGCGCCGCCGGCCCCAAGTGCGTCATTACCGGCATGACGTTCGGCGAGGTCCATTTGTGGTCCGCGTCATAAATCACGTCGTGGTCTTTGCCGTAGATGCCGCCGTAGACGGCGTGGATGATGCCGTCGCGCTTGCCGGCGGCGGGGTGTTGCAGGAAGGTCGTCGTGAAGAAGCGCTCGCCGTTGGGGAGGAAGGCCACGGCCACGGGGTTGTCCATGCCGCCGGTCATGACGGGTTCGACGTTGGTGCCGTCCGGCTTGGCCCGGAAGATGTGCGAGGCCCGCGTGGTGAACGGCTTGCCGTTCGGCAGCGTGTACGTCTGCTTGGCGAACGCCCCCTTGCACCAGTAGATGTAGCCGTCCGGCCCGAGGTACGGGCCGTGCAGGTCGTTGGCGCAGCCGGTGAGCGTCTTGCCGTCGAACCAGACTTCGCGCTTGTCGGCCTTGCCGTCGTCGTCCGTGTCGGTCAGCTTCCAGATGTGCGGCGGGGCGCCGACGAACACGCTCCCCTTGTGCCACAGAATGCCCTCGGGGAACATCATCTTGTCCGCGAACACGGTCGCCTTGTCGTAGACGCCGGTCCCCTTGGTGTCTTCCAGCCGCATAATGCGGTGCGTCGGATTCTTCAACTGCGCGTCCGGCTTCTCGTTCGACCCGGACGAGTCGGCGACGTACAGCCGGCCCTTGTCGTCGAACGACGCGACAATCGGCCGGTCCACCAACGGCGTCTTGGCCGCCAGCTCGATGGTGAAGCCCTCGGGGAGCGTGAAGGTGTGGCCGTTGAGTTTGACGGTATGTGTTTTGGGGGCGGCGTGGGCGAGGGGGGCGAGCGCGAGCAGAAGAAGGGCGGCTTGGCGCATGGGATGAGTCTCCGGAGGATGGGGGACAGTGTACCACAGGCGGCGGGGAAAAGCCGCAACTCGTTCGTGAACCCCGTTTAGCCGCAATACCGTTCGTTATCCTATATGAACTGTCTCGGCAAAGGTTTGCGTCAATGGCGGCGGGTGGCGGTGGTGGGGGCGCTTCT
>JAYUGD010001044.1:0-3257 GCA_043767785.1 Zavarzinella sp.
TCCACGCGCACGTTGAACATGAAGCGGTCGAGTTGCGCTTCGGGCAGCGGGTAGGTGCCTTCCTGCTCGATGGGGTTCTGCGTGGCGATGACGAAGAACGGGTCCGGCAGGTTGTAGGTCTCTTGGCCGACGGTCACTTGCCGTTCTTGCATGGCCTGCAACAGGGCGGCCTGCGTCTTCGGCGGCGTCCGGTTGATTTCGTCCGCGAGCAAGATGTTGGTGAACACCGGCCCGTTGACGAACCGGAACGCCCGCTTCCCCTGTTCGTTCTCGTCGAGGATGGTGGTCCCGGTGATATCCGACGGCATCAGGTCCGGCGTGAATTGGATGCGCTTGAACTGCACGTCCAGAATCTGGGCGATGGACGACACCATCAGGGTCTTGGCCAACCCCGGCACGCCGACGAGCAGACAGTGCCCCCGCGTGAAGATGGCCGCCATGATTTGTTCGATGACTTCGGCCTGGCCGACGACGACCCGGCCGAGCTGCTCGACCATTTGCGCCCGCGTCTGGGCGAACTGGGCCAAGTACTCGCTAATGCGTTCAGTGGACACGGGCCGCGGTACTCCCGATGAGGCTTGGAGGCGTGTGCGGTCATTGTAAGGGAAACGGGCGACGACTTGCGAGGCACCGGTCGTTTCGGGTAGAATCTGATGAAGGAGGAAAGCCATGAAGACAATTCGCATGACGGTGAAAGACGGGCGGCTCGTTTCCGTCGATCCGGTCAATCTGCCGGAGGGGTTGGTTCGAGACGCACTCGTACCCGACGACCGTTCGGCCATTTACGGAATGACGGAAGAGGAACAGGGCGACTCGCCAGAAGAGATTGCAAAATGGATCGCCGACTTCGAGGCCATTCCGCCAATTGAATTGACACCTAAAGGCGAGAAGTGGTTTGAAGAGTGGACGGCCCAGTTTCGAATGCCGTCCTCGCAGGCGATGAAGAAGTATTACACCTGAAGCGGCCTCGCCTACGAAAACTGGCTCGTCTGATTTTCCGCGTGACATTCCCGCGCCGGTCGTCCACAATATCCCTTCCTTAACCGCGCCGCCCGCCCGACCATTTTCTTGGAGACCACCGCATGACACCGGAAACCGTTGCGACCCGTCGGGATTTTTTGGCCGGGGCGGCCCTGGCCGGGTCGGCCGTGGCGTTGGCCCCCGGGGGGCTGTTCGCCGGGTCGAGTGACACCATCAAGGTCGGCCTCATCGGCTGCGGGGGCCGCGGGACCGGGGCGGCCAAGAACGCGCTCAAGGCCGACGCCAACGTCAAGCTCGTCGCCATGGCCGACGCCTTTTCGGACAACATCAAGTCGTCCCTGGGGCAATTGTCCCGCAATGAAGAGGTGGCCAAGAAGCTGGACGTGAAGGAGGCGATGCAGTTCACCGGGTTCGACGCCTACAAGAAGGTGATCGAGGCCAGCGACGTGGTGCTGCTCTGCACGCCGCCGCACTTCCGGCCGATGCACCTGCGGGCCGCCATTGAGGCCGGCAAGCACGTCTTCGCCGAGAAGCCGTTGGCCGTGGACGCCCCCGGCGTCCGCAGCGTGATTGAGTCCGCCAAGATGGCCAAGGAGAAGAAGCTCGGCGTCCTGTGCGGCTACTGCTACCGCTGGGACTTCGCCAAGCGCGAGACCGTCAAGCGCATCCATGAGGGGGTGATCGGGGACGTCAGCGCTATCCACGTGAACTACATCACCGGGACGCTGTGGCACCGCCCGACGACGGCGACCTTCGACACGATGGAGTACCAGATGCGCAACTGGTACTACTTCAACTGGCTCTCCGGGGACCACATCGTCGAGCAGCATTGCCACAACCACGACAAGGCTTCGTGGGTGTTGAAGGGCGAGATGCCGACCGCCGCCCACGGGATCGGCGGCCGGCAAATGCGGACTGACCCGAAGTACGGCAACATCTACGACCACCACGGCGTCGTGTACGAATACAAGAGCGGCGTGAAGGTCTTCTCCTTCTGCCGGCAGATGTCCGGCGTGACGCGCATGTTCAATGACGTGAGCGACCACGTGATGGGCACGAAAGGCTCGGCCCAACTGATGGCCCACACGATCAAGACCGGGGACAAGACGTGGGGCTACGACGGCCCGAACTCGGACATGTACGACCAGGAACACTTGGAGTTCTACGAGGCGCTCCGCAAGGGCCAGCCGCTGAACAATCTGGACGAGAGCTGGAAGAGTACGCTCATGTCCATCATGGGCCGGATGGCCACCTACACGGGCATGAAGATCACGTGGGAGATGGCCCTGAATTCCAAGGAAGACCTGTCCCCGCCGAGCTACGCGTGGGAAGGCAAGTTACCCTACGCCCCGGTTCCCGTGCCGGGCGTCACCAAGTTCATCTAACCCGACCCTCGAACTTCCAGACCGAGAAACATTATGAATCGTCGCGATTTCCTGACCGCCTCGGCCGCCGTCGCCGGGGCGGGGCTGTTGCCCTTCCCCCTCCTCGCGGAGGCGCCCAAGCGCGTGCCGCTCAAGAAGGCCGTCAAGTACGGCATGATCGGGGCGGGCAAGACCGTCCAGGAGAAGTTTGAACTCATCAAAAAGTTGGGCTTTCACGGCGTCGAGATCGACAGCCCGTCCGGCCTGAACTTGAAGGAAGCCAACGAGGCGCAGGCGGCCACGGGGATGAAGATTCACGGCGTCATCGACGCGGTCCACTGGCAAGACACGCTCTCCCACCCGGACGAGAAGGTGCGGGCCAAGGGGTTGGCCGCGCTGCTGCAAGCCCTCGAAGATGCCAAGACCGTCGGGGCCGATACGGTTCTGTTGGTGCCCGGCGTCGTCAACAAGGACGTGACCTACGAGCAGTGCTACGAGCGGTCGCAGGCCGAAGTGAAGAAGGCCATCCCGACGGCCGAGAAGCTCGGGGTGAAGATCGCCATCGAGACGGTGTGGAACAACTTCATCACCAAGCCGGAGCAGATGATCAGCTTCGTGGACGACTTGAAGTCCCCGGCCGTCGGGGCGTACTTCGACTGTTCCAACATGGTGAAGTACGGCGTCTCCAGCGGGGACTGGATCCGCAAGCTCGGCAAGCGGCTGCTGAAGTTTGACTTCAAGGGGTACAGTCTCACCAAGGCGAAGGAAGCCAAGAACGAGTGGAAGGGCTTCGACGCCAAGATCGGCGAAGGAGACGAGAACTGGCCGGACGTGCTGAATGCCCTCGCCGAAGTCGGCTACGCCGGCGGCTGGGCGACGGCCGAGGTCGGCGGCGGCGGCGAGGCCGTCTTG